>JAKPUV010001097.1 GCA_029554925.1 Candidatus Hydrogenedentota bacterium
AAGGCGGCCAAGGAGGGCGGCGAAATGCCCCAGCCCGAGCTGCAGCCCGAGGATCTGGAGTTCGTCGCCGTGCTGCCCCTCGGCAGCAAGGAAAAGGCCCTGGCGCTCCTTTCCGACGCCCTGGGCACCCCGGACGCCAAAGAGACCGTCGGCGCCGTCGAGGTGAACCTGCACGAGGGCACGGGCGCCTACTTCACGACGGACACGGCGCTGGTCCTCGGCAACTCCCCCGACCTAGTCAAGCAGTCCGCCGCCCGCGTGGCCGCCCCCGCCGAGTTCCGCTACGGCACCCCGTCCTGCCCCGCCCGCAGCGCCACCGAGATGGTCATGATGATCTACGCGCGCGACCTCGTGGGCGTTCTGGAAAAGATCGTCACCTCCAGCGCGGTGGCCCAGGACCCCGTCACCGGCCCCCTGCTCAAGGCGCAGTTCGACCAGGTCCGGAAAATGTTCCCCGCCGAGGGCACGGAGGACCCGGTCCTCATGACCATGACCGCCGACGCCAAGGGTCTCGAGATGCGGTCCCGGGTGGACATGGCCACGCACCCCGGCCTGGTGGACATGCTGGGCTCCGGCAAGCCCCTGCGGCTCACGAACATGCTGCCGGACGACACCTATGCCTTCCTGACCCTCGGCCTGAACGAGGAGCTTAAGAAGCAGCTCATTGACACCTTCCAGTCCGCCGCCAAGAGCGACCCGCGCATGGCGCAGGTGGCCACCTATTCCAAGCAGGCCATGGGCATGCTCGGCGACGAGATCGTGGTGGGCGTGTCCGGCCTGGGCGCCGACAGCTTCCCGGGCGTCTACGCCGCCATCGGCGTGACCAACCTCAACACCGTGCAGATCCTCCTCGCCCTGGCGCAGCTCCAGCCGGAGACGGAGTACAACGGCGTCCAGATCGGGAAGTTCGGCCTGCCGACCCCCGTGCCGCTGTATCAGGCGGGCGCCGAGAACGTGGTCATGGTGTCGAACAGCCTGGACGGGCTCAAGGCCATGGTGGACCGCGTGAAGGCCGGGCAGGCCAGCAACTTCTTCGCCTCCCAGAAGCCGCCCATCGACCCGGAAGTCCCCCGCTACAGCGGATTCTTCCTGCACACCGGCATCTATGAGCGCGTGGCGCGCCAGATCATGAGCATCTTCGCCCCCGACACGGTGCCCGCCGAGGTGGACTCCATCATCCTGACCGTCGGGGAGATCATCCGCGACATCCGCATGTTCAACGAGATGAACGGCTCCTGGTATGAAAGCTCCGTGAGCCTCACCCTCTACGAGCCCGGCGGCTATGCGGCCGAGGCGGCGGCCCCTCCCGCCGCCCCCGCCCCCGCGCCGGAGGCGGCCCCTGAAGCCGCCCCCGAGGCGGCCCCTGCGGCGCCTGAGGCGGCACCGGAAGCCGCGCCTGCGGCAGCTGCAGA
>JAKPUV010001134.1 GCA_029554925.1 Candidatus Hydrogenedentota bacterium
CCGCGTCATGAGCGAGGAGGACCACCTCAAGCGCGAGTACGGCAAGAGGAAGCCCCACGAGTTCAAGGTCAAGGAGGTCGAGATCGCCCTCGCCGAGGCCATGATCACCTCGCTGCTCTCCTCCACCGGACGCTCCGTCACAGACCAGCGCACCGGCATCATCTATGTCTGGGACACGGAGGACAACATCCGCGAGATGGAGCGCATCATGGCGGACGTGGACGTGCCGCTCGCGCACGCCGAGTTCAACGTGCGCCACGCCGACGTTCCGGACATCGAGGCCGCCCTCACCAACCTGCTCACGCCCAGCGGCAACCTGCTCTCGGACGTGCGGACCGGCCAGATATTCGTCTGGGACACCCCCGCCTCCCTCCAGCAGATGCGCATGGCCGTTGAGAAGCTCGACCTCCCCGTGGAGTCGCGCACCTTCGAGCTCACGCATGTGAACGTCGAGGATGTGACGGACGTGCTCGAGGGGCTCCTGAGCGAGCGCGGAACCATCCAGGTCGACCCCCGCTACAACACCCTCATCGCCTCCGACCTGCCCTCGCGTCTGGAGAAGATCCAGGCGACCCTCGACCTGCTTGACCGGGAGCTCGAAACCCGGACCTGGGTCATCAAGTACGCCGACATTGAGTTCATCGCCGACGAGATCGAGTCCTACATTCCCGGGGACATGGGCAGCATCGTCGTCAACGACCTCGTCCACCAGATTACCGTCACCGGGCTGCCCGCCCGCCTGGACGAGATTGACAAGCTCATCAAAATGTGGGACATCAAGCGCGCCCAGGTGCTCATTGAGGCCTTCATCGTCGAGGTCAGCGACGAGGTGGAGCGCGCCTTCAGCGTCAACTGGTCCTATTTCGGAAACGCGGGCACCTCGCCCATCTCCGTCTTCGGCGGAAAGGGCGTCACCAAGCCCCTCACCGAGGGGTCCGGCGCGGGAGAGCTCATGCAGGTGGGCCAGCTGCCCTACGCCGTGCCCGCCTACGGCGAGCTCCAGCTGGACAGCGCCGGAAACATCGTCCGCCCCGCCCTCACCGACATCCGGGGCAACCAGATCATTGACCGCTTTGCCGGCAACCGGCTGGCCGTCACCCTCGACTACCTGGACAAGCAGAACAAGGCCACCATCCTCGCGTCGCCCCGGGTCACGGTGCAGGACGGCGAGGAGGCCACGTTTGAGAACGCCACCCGGGTGCCTTACGTGTCCGCAAGCACCTACTACGGCGGCGGTTACGGCGGCTACAACAACAACACGAACAACAACAACAACGGGACCACGAACCCCTACTACGGCTACGGGTACGGCGGCGGCCTGAACAACACCAACCGCGTTGAGTTCGTGGACGTGGGCACCATCCTCACCGTCTTCCCGCTGATCTCCGAGGACAACACCATCCTCCTGGACATCAGCGCGGAGGACAGCACCTACACGGACAAGGACGTGACGGTCAACGACCAGAAGTCCACCATTCCCGAGAAGACCGCCCGTCGCGCCGACACGCAGGTCAGGGTCAAGTCCGGGGAGACCATCGTCCTCGGCGGGCTCCGCAGGGACCGGTCGAGCAGGTCCACCACCAAGACCCCCTTCCTGGGCGATTTGCCCCTCGTCGGCGGGCTGTTCCGCAACCCCCAGCGCAAGTCGCTCAACAACTCGCTGCTCATCTTCATCACCACCACCGTCGTGGATGAGAACACCTCCCCGGAGGCGTCGGAGCTCGCCGCGGCGGAGGCCGAGATGAACCGGGAGGCCCGCTACAACAAGAAGGACTTCTGGGGGCGGCTGCGCCACCGGGTCGCGGGCAGTTCGGAGGAGGGCGTCGCCATCGGGCGCGAGGGTACCCTCTATGCGGGCACCCGGCGCATGACGCTGGAGGAGCTCCAGGCGCATCTGGAGGGGGTTTCGGCGGACAAGACCGTGGTGGTCCGCCGCCATCCCGCCGCGCCGCCCGCCGTGGTGGACGCCGTGATGGACGCCGCCCGGGGGGCCGGTCTGGCCGTTGAACTGGCCCAGGGCCCCACCCCCGTCGTCCCAACGATTCGGGCCGATGCGCCCGTCAAGAAAACGGAAGCGGAAAAGGACGCGCCGCTACTGGTGCCCGCAACGCCGGTGGAGGCCGCCGCCTCCGAGTAGGCGCGGCCGCAACCCGCGCGGACAGCACAAAGCCGCCCCGGATCATTCAATCCGGGGCGGTTGGTTATTTGACCGCGCGTTCGGGACGAATCAGGAAATCGCGCCCGTCGCCTTGCGGACCCCGCGGGGGGCCTTCGTGAACTTGCCGGCCTTCAGGTACCGCGCGCACACCTTCACGCGGCGGATCGTGCCGTTCTCGTCCACAATCCGCACCACCTGAAGGTTCGGTTTCCAGCGGCGCTTCGTGATGCCGGTCACGTTCTGACCGATACCGCCCTCGCGCTTCGCCTTGCCCCGGCGCACCACCCGGTGACCGACACTGGGACGCTTTCCGCTGTATTGGCATACTCTGGCCATGATGATCTCCTGAGTTCAGCGTTGGGTTTCTTGGCCGGCAGAATGATATAATCCGACCGGAATGCCGCTGATGATAGCAAAACTCCGGACTTGATGCAAGTTCCCCCACACCCAGGGGGAACGCCGGAATGCGGCCGGCACGCCGAACGCAAGGAGCGCGTCCGTTGTCCCTCCTCCCACGATCAGCCCGCTGGTGGATGCTGGCGGCGCTCGCCCTGTCCGGATGCGTCCGTCTGGGAGACCCCCTCAACCATGAGCTGCTGCCTCAGGGTGCCCCCACCGTGGCGGACATCCTGGCAAGCCTCGCTGAAAACGAGGCGGCCGTCGCCTCTTTCCGCGCCACCGGCACCGTGGTGCTCCAGTCCCCGGAGTTGGAATCCACCCAGATTTCCCGCGAAAGCACCATCCTCTACCGGAATCCCCTCGACCTGCACGTGGTCGGCCGGAAATACGGCACCCGGTTTGTTGAACTGACCTGTTCCGGGGAGGCCTTCCTGATCCAGTTCCCCACGGAGAGGCAGTTCTATTACCGCCCCGCCGGGGAACGGCTTCAAACCGTTTCCTCCTCCGAAATGGCCCGCGAAATGTTCCAGCCAGAGTCCTGGCGGCACATTCCCCCCGCCCGTGTCCGGGTGCTGGCCTATGACGCCGCGGCCCAGACCGTGGATCTGGTCATTCTGGACCGCAGGGGCGGCGTGCCCCGCCGCTGGCTCCGCCTGCAGGGAAGCCCCTGGGTGGTTTTGGAAAACCGCCTTCTGGACACCGACGGGCGCGAACTGGCGGTCACTGTCAAGTCGGAATACTATGTCAAGGACGGTGTCCGCTTCTCTGGCAGGGTCGAGTCCGTCTTTCCCGGGGAGGACGCAAGGATGAGTTTTTCCCTGCGAAAGATGGACCTGAATCCCCCGGTGGAGGACGGGGTGTTCGATCTCAAGCGCCTCGTCCGGGAACTGGAACGGCGCGGTTTCGACCAAGTGGACACGCTCAGGGAGAAGGGTGGGGCAGGGGAGGGGACGGCGCCGGATCCCGGCGCAAATGACGTGGGGGCGGACGGGGCGCTCCCAGAGGCGGAGGGGCAATGATGGAGCCGTCCTCCGCCCCCAGCCCAATCTCCGGAATGCTCCCCGGAGAAATCGCGGAAGAGCACCGGATGCTTCCCTACCAGGGACGCCAGGTGTTCCAGTGGATACACCGCAAGGGAGCATCCTCGTTTGACGAAATGAGCAGCCTGTCCAAGGACTTGCGCGTCCGCCTTTCCAGGGAGACGGTCTTTCCGGCCACCCGCGTTTCAAAAATCCAGGGATCCCAGGCGTCGGGAACGCGCAAGGCGCTCCTGCTTCTGCACGACAATGAGTGCA
>JAKPUV010001349.1 GCA_029554925.1 Candidatus Hydrogenedentota bacterium
GCCGCGCGAAGGCGTCCAGCCCCAGCGCCGCCAGGTCCCGCCGCGAATAGGGAAGCGCCGCCGGGGACAGATACCACCGCATCCACAGCCGCCGCCCGGCGTGCTGCCCCGCCACCACGTCAAGCCGCATCGCGTAGAAGGGCGTCCCGGTCCGCGTTTCATCCAGCCGGGCGTCCACCGCCCGCGCCTGGTATTCGCCCGCCGGGAGCGGGTCCAGCACTTCCGCCGGTGCCGTCCCGTTGAACGCATCCGCCAGCCCCGCGCGGTCCACCCCCGCCGGGGTGCCGTCAAACATCTTAGATAGTTCCATGTGTTAGTTTCCTTGCAGTTCTGCGGCCGTCTTGTCCTGCCATTCCGCCCAAAGCGCCGCAGTCGCTTCGGCATAGTCCGCCGTCCCCAGCGCGCGCGCCCAGGCCCGCAGGTCCGCCGCGCGCCACAGCGCCGCATCCCGAAGCACCACCGGCGCGGGAATCAGTTCCAGGCGCACCAGGCACATCAAGCGCGCCGGGCACACGTCCGGGGCACGGGACACCGTTTCCGAGTTCCAGAGAATTTCCGGGGTGCGCTTCCTACGCATGACGGCATCCCCCTTTACTTCCGCACGTCCCGTTGCACGCCGGGGGCGTCCAGTGAGTCTTGCGCACGTCCGGGCACCCGGCCGCAATCCACCCCGTTAGGTCCGCTTGACGCCAGCGAATCAACCTTCCCAGCGTCACCGGCGCGGGCATCCGCCCGGCGTCCCTGAACCGCCACACGCCACGTTCCGAAATCCCCAGCAGGCCCGCCACCGCCACCACGTCCAAAAGTCTGTTGTCTTCCATCATCTTTTCGCCTTTCAGTTTCGGCCCGGCACTATGCCGCGCCTATCTGAAAGGATTGTCCCCCCCATTCGGAAGGACAAATAGAAAACCCGGACGGAATAATTCATCCCGTTCCGGGCATTGTGGCAAGGCATTGCCAATCAAAGATTTACAAGTCCTGAAATGTCACTCGGACAAATTCGCGGGGCTTGCGCGGTCATTCTCTTTTGCGCGTTTCTCTATGACGGTGGCGGTCATAAGCCCGCTTCACTTCCCCGATGGACATGCCAAAGCGTTCCGCGATTGCGCCATAATCATCCCCGTTCTGTCTGGCACACCAGATTCTCCGGTCATGCGCAAGGTCCTTCTTCTTTGGGGGTTTTCTTCCCCGCGTCCCCGCTGTCTTCTTGGCATCCGCTGCAAGGGACGGGGTGTCCGCCGCCAGCAATTCTTCCCCGCGCGTTGTAAGGGGAATCCCGTTCACGCGGGCAAGCCGCACCAGGTCTAGGTCTGAAAAACCATCCGGGAGCATCCCCCTGCGAATCCAAAAATCCACCCGCAGCAGGGCGGAGAATTCGCCGCCCTTCATTGCCAAGACGCCGCACACCCGCGCCGCATAGTCCGGGGGAACCGCCGCCGCCAGTTTTTCAAACCGCCCCTTCGCCGCTTCAGTGAATTCATCCGCCACGGCGGGAACGTCCCGCACCCTTCGCCACCACAGCCCCGCCGCCAGCCCGAACGCGTCCGCGTCAAAATCCCAGGGAAGCGTCCCCAGTTCTGCAAGCATACGCCGGACAATCCGGGCGTACCGTTCCATGAGTTCATTATCCGCATTCACGCCGGGCGGAAGGTCCGCCACCTTTCGAGACAGGAATCCGAGAACACCCCCGACAAGATTCTGCTGCTGCCCGGAACACGGAATTTGCCGCGTCCTTTCATCGGGGCATTTGGCGCGGAACATCATCCCGCGCCGGTCCGCATACGTCACAAGCATCGCCCCTTCGGGTGTGGGGGTCATGCCATGCGCGCGCCCCCAGTGGACGGCATCGAAAGGGCTTGAAAAATCGGGCGGGGTTTCGGGCGGTTCGCCCTCGAACAGGTCGGAGAATTCCATCTTGCATCCTTTCAGTGTGCCCGGCGGGGATGCCCCGGAAGGATGCGCCCGAAGCATCGCCCGCCAGGCGGACCGGCACCCGTCAGTGCCAGCCGGAAAAGTGTATCACGCTTCGCGGTGCGTTGTTACCGTACCTTTCATTTTTCGCAGTATGCGTAAAGGTTGCGTAGTTGACAGATAAAGCACCTCAGCGCCCCCCAGGGGGGAAGGACCCGTCATTTTTTCGGGCGGGTGTCCGCGCCTCATTGTCCGGCCTTCGCGCCGCCCAGGGCGTCCGCCAGCAGGTCCAGCAGGGTGTCCCGGTCCAGCCCCCGAAGCGCCGCCAAAATGACCGCCTTTTCCGATTCTGGGGTAACGGATGGGGTAACGGAAGATTCGCCGTCCTGCAAGCCCTTGTCCGGCAATGCTTTACAACCTGCCCTCGTGTGACTCTTAATCACAAGGTCGCAGGTTCGAATCCTGCACGGCCCACCATTCTTTTCCCCCCTTCCACCGTTTCCCGCTGACGCCCGGGGTGTGTCCGGCGGGGTCCGCGCGCGCTCAGTCCGGGCGCGCCCCCGCGTGCAGCCCCCGCCAGTAGGCCTGGTCCGTCTCAAACGGGTCCACGGCGCCCGCGGCGTCATCGAAGTCCGCGGGCAGCGCGCCGAAGCGTTTCATCTCGCGCAGATACTGCCGGTTGGGGCGGAATCCCGGCGTGGCGTAGCGGGGCCGCGCGTCGGCCCCGGCCTTGCACTCCGCGACGGCCGCGAGCAGGCTTTGGTAATCGGGGTCTTCCGTGTTCTTGAACACGTCGCCGCAGGACCCGAAGCCCCCGGCCTCCCGCGCGAGCGGCCCCAGCAGCAGCGGCGAATGCTCGGGGCGGGTGAGGTTCAGCAGCAGGTGGGCGCTGTAGCGCGCGAGCGGGTCGTCGGGCAGCACGAGGCGCTCGTGATAGGTGATCGGGCGGCCGGCCCCCCGCCGGCGCGCGTCGGCGTCGGGAACAAAGGGCAGGGGCCTGCGCGCGGCGTCGGCGGGGGCGTCCAGCGCGTGGCATCCGGCGCAGCGGCGCTCCAGCACG
>JAKPUV010001144.1 GCA_029554925.1 Candidatus Hydrogenedentota bacterium
CCCATACGCCTCCTGAAGCGCCCGGACACCCGCCGCGCATATCCCCGCCACGGAACCCTCCCGGCCCGCGTGCAGCAGCGCGCCGCTCCGGGTCACAGGGTCGAAGAGCCACACGGGCACGCAGTCCGCCACGCCCACGCAGAGCACCGCGTCCGGCGAGTCGGTCATCAGGCCGTCCGCCTCGCCCGCAAGAAACTCCCCCGCACCCGCGGCGGCGTCCACCCGGAGAATGCGGATGCCATGTACCTGGCTGGCGAAGAATGCGGGGGCCGGGGGCGCCCCGCACCGGGCCAGGAAACGGGCGCGCGCCTCCGCGTCGCCATGGCGGCCGCAGTCGCCGTCGGCCACGCCGGAAATCGCGGCCACCGCCGCGCCCGCATCCTCTATGAGGGGGAAACGCTCCATGGGGCCCTCAGAGGATGTAGCGGGAGAGATCCTGCTTGACCAGGGTGCCGGAGAGACGCTCGCGGACCATGTCCACGGTCACTGTGACGGTGGCGCCGGCGTGCTTCTGGGCGTCGAAGGACAGATCCTCGAGCAGGTACTCCATGATGGTGTGCAGCCGCCGCGCGCCGATGTTCTCCGACTCCTGGTTGACCTGGGCGCAGATCTCGGCCATTAGGTCTATGGCGGCGTCCTCGAAGACCAGGGCCACCCCCTCCGTGGCGAGCATGCCCTCATACTGGCGGATGAGGGAGTTGTGCGTCTCGCGGAGGATGCGCGCGAAGTCGGCCGCCGTGAGGCTGGCCAGCTCCACGCGGATGGGGAAACGCCCCTGCAACTCGGGGATCAGGTCGGAAACTTTGGAGACGTGGAACGCCCCCGCCGCGATGAACAGGATGTGGTCGGTGCGCACGGGGCCGTACTTGGTCATCACCGTGCTGCCCTCGACAATCGGCAGGATGTCGCGCTGCACCCCCTCGCGGGACACGTCGGGCCCCTGGCCCGCGCCCTGGCCGCGCCCGGCGATCTTGTCAATCTCGTCGAGGAAGATGATCCCGGAATTCTCGACGCGCTCGACGGCGCGGCGCGCCGCGAGGTCCATGTCCACCAGCTCCTGGAGCTCCTCCTGCACCAGCAGCTCGCGGGCCTCGGCGACGGTCACCCGGCGGGTGCGGGTCTTGGGGGGCGCCATGCGGGCGAAGACCTCCTGCATGTTCATGCCGATCTCCTCCAAGCCGCTCCCGGCGAAAAGCTGGGACATCTGCGGGCCGCCCTGCTCGCGGACGGTGAGGTCCACCTCCTTCTCCTCCAGCTCGCCCGCGTCGAGCTTCTCGGCGACCATGCGGCGCACCTTCTCGTCGCTTTCGTCCTGGGCGAGGTTGCGGGCGGGGCCCTCGTCGCCGGAGGAGGGGTTGAGCGGGTGGAAAGCCTGCCCGCCGCGCCCCTTGCGCCCGGGATACAGCAGGTCAATGAGCCGTTTCCGCGCGTTCTCCCGCGCCTTCTCCCCGCACTCGGCCTGCATCTCCTCGCGGACCATCTTTATGCCCGTCTCGACGAGCTCGCGGATCATGGACTCACAGTCGCGGCCCACATAGCCCACCTCGGTGAACTTGGACGCCTCCACCTTGATGAACGGCGCGTCGTCGAGTTTCGACAGCCGCCGGGCGATCTCGGTCTTGCCGACCCCCGTGGGGCCGATCATGAGGATGTTCTTCGGCGCCACCTCGTCGCGCAGGTCGTCCGGAAGCTGCTGGCGGCGCCAGCGGTTGCGCAGGGCGATGGCCACCTTCTTCTTGGCCTCGTCCTGGCCGATGATGTGGCGGTCAAGCTCCCGCACGATGTCTTTCGGCGTCAGGTTCTTCATAAGGTTCAGTTCCAGGGGGCGGGGTTCACCCCAGTTTGTCCACCCGGCGGCGGTGCCGCTCCCCCCCGCTGAAGGGGGTGGCCAGCCACAGGTCCGCGAGGGCGAGGCACTGCTCCAGCGGGAGCGTGCGCCGGCCCAGGCACAGGATGTTGGCGTTGTTGTGTTCCCGGGAGAGCCGGGCCATGTCCTCGGTGGTGCAGGCGGCCGCGCGGATGCCCGGGTAACGGTTGGCGGCGATGCTCATGCCGATGCCGGTGCCGCAGAGCAGGATGCCCAGGTCGGCCTCGCCGCAGAGCAGGGCGCGGCAGACGCGCTCGGCCATGTCGGGATAGTCCACCGGATCCGGGGTCGCCGGGCCGCAGTCCACCACCTCGTGCCCGAGGGCGCGCAGATGGGCGACGATGGCCGGCTTGTACAGCGGTTCGGGGCCCTCAAAGCCCGCATGGTCGCTTGCCACCGCGATTCTCATGTTCCGTCTCCTTGTGCGCGGGGCCGCGCGCCTACAGGGCGCCGGCCTCCGCGAGCATCCGCCGCGTGATCCTGCCCTCGCGCAGAACCGCGCCCGTGTCCGGGTCAAACACCGTCGAGGGCGGCGAGGGGGGCAGCGCCCCGCCGTCCAGCACGAGGGACACGCCGTCCAGACACGCCCCGCGCGCCGCCACGGCGGGCGGCTTTCCGCTCAGGTTGGCCGAGGTGGAGGTCAGGCCGCCGCCCCAGGCCAGGCACAGCGCGCGGGCCGCCGGATGGGCGGTCTCGCGCACGCAGACCTTGCCGTCGGGTCCGATCAGCGCCTCGTGCAGCCCCGGCGCGGGCGGAAACAGCAGGGACAGCGGCCCCGGCCAGAACGCCCGGATGCACCGCTCCGCCTCGTCGGACACCGACGCCGCCAGCGCCTTCAGGTGCGACCGGTTCGCCACCACCACAAGCACGGCCCGCCCCTCCTCGCGGGCTTTCACCCGAAAAAGGTTATCGAGGGCGCGGGGGGAAAAGGGGTCCGCCGCGAGCCCGTAGACCGTCTCGGTGGGATAGGCGACCACACCGCCGTCCCGCAGCGCCGCGACCGCCGTGTCCAACCCCTCCCCGGCGGGCAGGATCAGGGGGTGCATGCCAGGCGCTCCAAGAAGGCCCGCATCTTGCCCAGGGCCTCGCCGCGGTGGCTGATTTTGTGCTTCTCCGCCGTGTCCATCTCGCCGAACGTGATGTCGTGCCCCTCGGGCACGAAGACCACGTCGTAGCCGAAACCGTTCTCGCCGAAGGCCTCCACGGAGATATGGCCGTAAACCCGGCCCCACTCGACGTGCGGCGGCTGCCCGGGGCGCACCAGCGCGGCGCAGCAGGCGAAATGCGCCGTGCGGTCAGGCCAGGGGACCTCCTCCAGCGCGTTCAGCAGCTTCTCGTTGTTCCGGGCGTCGTTGGCGTCCCCGCCCGCGTAGCGCGCGGAGTAGACGCCCGGCGCGCCGTCCAGCGCGTCCACCACCAGCCCCGAATCGTCGGCCAGGCAGGCCACGCCGAAGGCCCTGCTGTAATACTCGGCCTTCAGGAGGGCGTTCTCCTCGAAAGTGGCGCCCGTTTCCTCCGGTTCGGGGACGGATGGGAAATCGCGCAGTCCTTTGACCTCCCAAGGCAGACCCTCCAGCAGGTGGGCGAGTTCCTCGGCCTTCTTCCGGTTTCCGGAGCCGATGAGCAGCGTCTCAGCCATTCGCAAGCGCCTCCCGCTGGGCCGTGAGCAGTTGCCGGATGCCCTCCTCCGCGAGGCCCAGCAGGGCGTCCAGGGCGGCCCGGTCAAAAGGGGCCCCCTCCGCCGTGCCCTGCACCTCGATGAAGCGGCCCCGGTCGTCCATCACCACATTGAGGTCCACCTCGGCCGCCGAGTCCTCTTCGTAACAGAGGTCCAGCACGGGGCGTCCCGAAACGATCCCCGCGCTGACGGCGGCGCAGGCGCCCCGCAGGGGCGACTCGGCCAGGTGGCCGGATTTCACAGACAGGGCGAAGGCGTCGGCCAGAGCCACCCAGGCCCCGGTGATGGCGGCGGTCCGCGTGCCGCCGTCGGCCTGGAGCACGTCGCAGTCCACGGTCACCATGCACTCGCCCAGGGCCTCCAGATTGGTCACGGCGCGCAGGGACCGCCCGATGAGGCGGCTGATTTCCTTGGCGCGGCCGCCGGTC
>JAKPUV010001153.1 GCA_029554925.1 Candidatus Hydrogenedentota bacterium
AACCGGCGCGGGTGGCGCGTCGCCGTGGGTCTGGGCGCCGCCATCCGGCGAAACGGCTCCCCCCACTTCATTGACGGGTTCGTGCACAACCTGAGCATGGAGGGCGCCCTGGTGCAAACCCAGGCGCGGTTGTCGGTCAACGACATGGTGGACCTCAAGATTGACCTGAAAGAGGGCGACCCCGTGATGGTGAACGCCCGCGTGAGCCGTCTGGAGGGCACCCAGGGCGGGTCTCCGCGTGTGGCGCTGGAGTTCACCCACATGTCGCGGGAAACGGACCACACCCTGACGAAATACCTGTGGCGCGTGCTCCGCGAGGCCCACATGAACCGGAAACGGGGGCGGGAGAACGGTTCCGGGAAATGACGGCGGACACCGGCGGGAAAGGGAATCCGAAATGAAAGAGACAATCCGCACGGGCGTGATCATGAACGGCGTGACCGGGCGCATGGGAATGAACCAGCATCTGGAGCGCTCCCTCATGGCGATCCGGACACAGGGGGGGACGGCGCTGCCCGACAGCCGCGTCGTCATGCCCGAGCCCCTGCTCGTGGGCCGAAACCCCGAAAAACTGCGGGCGCTCGCTGAGAAGCACGGCGGCCTCCCCTGGTCCACCGATCTGGACGCCTGCCTTTCGGACCCCGCGTATCCGGTGTATTTCGACGCCCAGACCACCCTGCTCCGGGAGGGCGCGGTGTCCGCCGCCATCGCGGCGGGAAAGCACATCTACTGCGAGAAACCCTCCGGCGCCACCGCCGCCGGCGCCCTGGGGCTGTTCCGCGCCGCCGAGGCGAAGGGCGTGCGCCACGGGGTGGTGCAGGACAAGCTGTGGCTCCCCGGCCTGGTCAAGCTGCGTGGCGTCATGGCGTCCGGCGCACTGGGAAAAGTGCACAGCGTGAAGGCCGATTTCGGCTACTGGGTCTTCACCGGCGAGGACGGCCAGCCCCAGCGCCCCTCGTGGAACTACAAGAAGGCCGAGGGCGGCGGGATCATCTCCGACATGCTCTGCCACTGGCGCTACCTGATAGACAACCTCTTCGGTCCCGTCACCTCGGTATGCTGCCTCGGCGCCACCCACATCCCCCGCCGCCTGGATGAGGCCGGGCACCCCTACGACGCCGACGCCGAGGACGCCGCCTACATGACCGCCGTCACGGCGGCGGGCATCGTCTGCCAGTTCAACTCCTCCTGGACCACCCGGGTGCGGCGGGACGACCTCCTCACCGTGCAGGTGGACGGAGACAAGGGCTCGGCTGTGGCGGGACTGCGGGAATGCCGGGTGCAGGCGGGCGCCGACACGCCGCGGCCCGTGTGGAATCCCGACATTCCGAGCCCGATCGACTTCTTCGGGGGGTGGAAAACGGTTCCGGAAACGGAGCCCTGCGACAACGCGTTCAAGGCGCAGTGGGAGCTTTTCCTGCGCCATTTGCACGCCGGAGAGCCCTTCCGCTGGAACCTGATGGAGGGCGCCAAGGGCGTGCAGTTCGCCGAACTGGGGTATGAAAGCTGGCGGCGACGGGCCTGGGTGGACGTGCCCGCCCTGTGAGGGCCGCGCCGGGAGAAACGAATCCATGACGGAACCGCTGAACGACTTTTCGCGCCTCTGCGTGCACACCATGACCACCAAGCCGTGGACCCTGGAGCAGGCGGTGGACGGGTACACCCGCGCGGGCATCCCCGGCATCACCGTCTGGCGCGAACATGTCGCCCCGCTGGGAGCGAAAAAGGCGGCGAAGCTCCTGCGGGACGCCGAAATGAAGGTGGTCAGCCTCTGCCGGGGCGGGTTCTTCGTGGCCTCGGGCGCCCAGGCGCGCGAGCAGGCCAAGGGGGAAAACCGCCGCGCCATCGAGGAGGCCGCCGAACTCGGCGCGCCGGTGCTGGTGCTGGTGTGCGGCGCGGCCCCGGAGGTGGACCTGCCCCGGGCGCGGCAGCAGATTTTTGACGCGATCCACGCCATCGAGCCCGACGCGAAGGCCGCCGGGGTGCGCCTGGCGATCGAGCCCCTCCACCCCATGTACGCCGACTCCCGGTCCGCCATCAACACCCTGGAGCAGGCAAACAACATTGTCTTCGCCCTCAACAGCCCCATGGTCGGCGTGGCGGTGGACGTGTACCACTGCTGGTGGGACCCCTTCCTGCGCTCGGAAATCTCCCGCGCGGGAAAGAGCATCTTCGCCTTCCACGTCTGCGACTGGCGCACCCCCACCCGCGACCTCCTCAACGACCGCGGCATGCCCGGCGACGGCTGCATCAACATCCGCGAGATACGCGGATGGGTGGAGCAGGCGGGCTTCAAGGGGTTCGTCGAGGTGGAGGTCTTCTCCGACCAGTACTGGGGGTGGGACCAGGAAAAGCTGGTGGAGCGGATCAAGCGCGCCTGGAAACAGCACGCGTAGACGGGCCCGCGCCGACCCGCCCGAACAGCAGGCGTCCCAGGGCCTCCAGCAGGTCCCGCGCGAACAGGTCTATCGCCTCCGCAATGCCCGTCATGGCCCGTTCTCCTTCCTTCCGCCGCGCGGGCGCTCCGCGCGCACGCCGACAATACCGCGGCGGGCGTCTTCCGTTACGCCGCCGCTCCCCCAAACAGACGAGGCGCCCGCCGGGGATATTCACCCCGGCGGGCGCCTCACGGGCCGGATCCCCGGAGGGCTCATTCAGGCTCCCAGTAGAACCGGTTGATGGCGTTCATCACCGCCGAATGGCGGGCGACCACGGGCTTCACGGGTTTCCCCACCGCGCGGCCCACATCCTCCAGCGCCAGCAGGTCCATGGGGTTCGACATCGCCAGAACCACGGAGCCATCCTCCTCGCGGAGGGGGAGCACCCGGTGCTTGCGCGCGAGCTTGTCGGAAATCAGGGCCGCCGCGTCGGAGTCAAGCCCCTCCTCGCCCGCCGCCTCGAACGGGGCGCCCGACTGAAGCGAGAGCGCCCGCGCCACGGTGTCCTCGTCCGTGAGGCCCTTCTCGCAAATGACGGCGACAATGCCCTTCTCCGGGGCCTTCTTCACCGTGCTGTTGACGTCGGCGAGCTGCTTCTTCGTGATGAGGCGCGCCGCCGCGAGCAGTTCGCCAAGGTTGCTGCGCCGGTCCGCGGGCATGGACTCGTAGGCCCTGCGGAGGGCGGTCTCATCGTCCGCCGGAACTTCGGCCTCCTCCGTGGCGGGCGCGGGGGCCGGCGCGGACTCGTTCTTCCGCAGGCGCTCCACCTCGCGCCGCAGGCTGCTCAGTTCCTCCTGGGCGGCCTCGCTCTCGCGGATGGCCTCGGCAAGCTGCAGGGCGAGCGTGGACTTAAGGCCCTTCGCCAGTTCCTTGTCCAGCTGCTCCTGCAGGCTCGTGGCGCGCTCCCGGGCCGCATCCAGCTCGTCGCGCAGCTGCGCGGCCTCGTCGGCCTTCACCCGCAGGGAGGAGACGTCCTCGCGCAGGGTCTCGGCCACGGCCTCCAGCGCCCCAAAGCGCCCCTGGGCGTCCGCAGCGGCGCTCTCCGCCGCCAGCGCGCGCTCCGACGCCTCGTCGGCCCGCTTCTCAGCGGCCTCCAGCGCGCCGTCGCGCTCGGACAGTTCCGCCTCCAGCCCGGCGACCCGCTCGTGCGCGGCGTCGGCGCGGGCGCGGGCGGACTCGGCGTCCGCCTGCGCGGCCTCCTGGGCGGCGCGGGCCGCGGCGCATTCCTTCTCGGCGGCCTCGGCGCGCTGCTGGAGTCCGGCGATGTCGGCGGCGAGGCGCGCGGCCTCGTCCCGGGCGGACTGGGCCTCCGCCTGCGCGGCGGCCATCCCCGCCTCGGCGTCGGAGAGGGCCTTCTCCAGCTCGGCGGCGCGCTTGCGGCCGGCCTCGGCCTCGGCCAGCGCGTCATCCTTCTCCTTGCCAAGGGCGGCCAGTTTCTCCGCCGCCGACGCGCGCTCCTTCTCCAGATCGGCGGCCTTGGGGGCCAGTTCGGCGACCCGTCCCTCGAGTGCGGCCTTTTCAGAGGCGAACGCCTCGCTCTGGCCGCGCGCCGAGTCCAGTTCCTTCTTCAGGGACTCCCCCGCCGCCTCGGCGCGCTGCAGGGCCTCGGCCCCCTTCCTCGCCTGGGCCACCGCCTCGTCCCGCGCATCCGACGCCTTGCGCAGCTCGTCCTCCAGGCGCCCCATGCGCTTGGACATCTCGTTGCGTTCCTGCTCCGCGTCGTCCACCTGGTGCTTCATTTCCTCGATGCGCTGGCGCGCCGCCGCCTCAGCGGCCACCCGCTGGTTCAGCTCCTGCTGCAGCTTGGTGTGGCGCTCCTCCAGGGACGCGGACGCCTTCTGCGCCTCCTCCACCTGGTTCTCCAGGGCCTTCACCTGCGCCTGCATGGCCGGGGCCGCGCCGCTTCCGGCGGCCTCCATGCGGCGGCGCAGGTCGCTGAAACGCTCCTCGGCGGCCTTCAGGGCGGCGTTGCGCCGCACGAGGGTGGCCTCCTGCTCCTTGAGTTTTTCCTTGTCCGCGGCGCTCTCCGCCACCAGCGCCTCAAGCTTCTCCTGCAGGCGCAGAATGCGCCGCCGGGCCTCGTTGATGGTTTCGCCGCGCTTCTGCAGGTGCTCCTCCAGCGTGCGCAGCTGCGACAGCGCCTGCGCCCCCTCCTGCCCCTGCCGCTCGGCCTGACGCGCCCGGGCTTCGGCGTCGTCCAGGGCGGTCTTCAGGGTTTGGACCTCCGCCTCCAGCGACGACAGGCGGGCGGCGGCCTCCTCGGACACCCCCGTGTCCGCCTCCTCGACAAAGGCCCGCAGACCGCCGAGCAGCGCGTCCATTTCCGCCGCCGCCGCCGCGCGCTCCCCGCGCCGCGCATCGCACTCGCGGGCCAGGGCGTCCACCGCGCCCCGCAGTTTTTCCAGCGCCTCGGGCGGCGCCTGCTGCTCCCCGGCGGCCCGCACTTCCCGCAGAAGCCCCGCGAGTTTGCCGATGGTTTCCCGCACTTCCGACTTGTTCATGGCACCACCCTCTGAATGAACGACCCTGTGCCCCGGCCGTTCCCCGCCCTGCGGAGACACACCGGGACCTTTGTTGACAAGCGCTTATAAGATAACGCTTTCCCCTTTTTTTGTCAACAGATTTCTTTGAGCGGCGCGCCGGGTCCGGGGGTCAGGGCCGGAGACTGAAAGAGACCTCGGCAAACACGGCGGGATGGTCGGACGCTCGCAGCTGCTCCGGCCCGTATCCGCGTCGGTCCACCACCCACCGGGTCACCTTCTTGTCCCAGTCCCCGCCGAGGAGGATGTGGTCAATGATATGGTCCAGATTCTCCAGCGGGGTGCCTGTCTGCGCCGGGGTCATGCCCTCGACCGGCGGCAGCTCCTCCATCATGGGGGCGAGGTCGGCGGCGTTTACGAACTCCGCCGTCGCATCACCGCCCGTCAGCAGGTTGCGGTAGCGGTCCGTCTCATGGGAGGTGTTGAAATCCCCCGTGAAAATGACCGGAAGGCGCGCGGCGTGGAGGCCGAAGGTCTTGTTGGCCAGCAGCGCGGCGGCCTCCTTGTTCGGCGGGTTGTTGTCGAAATGCGTGTTCAGAAACAGAAACTCAAACCCGTCGGCCTTCTGGCGCAGATGGGCCCAACTGACATACCGGGGCATGGCGAGGGTCTGCCAGCCGAAGGCAAAGGGCAGCGAGGGGTCCGGCGCGAGCCAGAACTGCCCGGAATCCACCAGGTCAAACCGCTCGCGGTTGTAGAGCAGCACCGCGTCCGCATAGGCCCAGGGGCCGAAACTGTGGGTGACGGGGGCGTATTTCTCCGGGGCGACGTCGAGTTCGTAGATGTCCTTCCAGCCGCCGACCTCCTGGTGGCCGATGAGGTCGGGGGCGTAGTCCGCGATCATGGCGCGCAGGTGGGGAAGCCGCTGGTACCAGTCCTCGTGTTCGGGCTTGTTGTCGCCGCTGGTGCAGACGCGGCACAGGATGTTGTACGTGAGGACCTTGATGGGGCCGCTGCCGCAGGGGGTGGCGCCGCCGCAGTTCCGCTCGGGAACGATCCCGGAGGAGTCGAAGTGGGGATTGCTCCAGGACCATGTGCCGAAGGCCAGGGTGTACTGGATTCCCTGAACCCACACGAACCCGGTGAAGGCCGCGAGGACGACCAGCACCAGCCCGACCGTCTTCAGGAAGACCATGAGGTACCTTTTCATTGTCGGAACTCCGGAATCCGAACCGCGCGACGCCGGAAGGCGGGGAATCAGGCCCCCGTCTCCCCGGCGATCCGGCGGAGCACCTCGATGCCCCGCTTGAGCGTCTCGTCCTTGTTGGCGA
>JAKPUV010001154.1 GCA_029554925.1 Candidatus Hydrogenedentota bacterium
CGCCGTCTCCGCCTCGAACCGCTCCCGCGTGAGCGCCTTGCCCGCCTCGTCCTGGGTCCATCCGCCGACATAGGCGTTGAGGTTCACCGTGGCGAAGGGGCCCTCCCCGAGGTCCTTCCGCACCCGCTCCCGCATGCGGGCGGCTGTCTCCTCCGGCACCCGCTGCCCCAGCGCGGGGTCGGCGGCCATGACGGGCGTCCCGGCGACGCCGAGGTCCCGCATGATGGGGACGGAGGCCTCCTCGCGCAGCGTGACGCCGTCGGCGAGGCTGAGCAGGTACCGCACCACGGCGTGGCCCTTGGGGGTGCCCACGGGGCCGACGCCCACACTGTAGAAGAAAACCTTCTTCCCCAGCCGTTTGGCCAGGGGCAGGGCGACGAGCAGGGCGGAGAGGTAGTTGTAGAGGGGGTTCCAGAACTTGACGTCGAAGAGGATGGCGGAGGTCACCAGCACGGCGTCGCAGCGGAGCACGGAGCGGACCAGCGGCAGACCGAGGGACTTGACGCTGAGGTCCCAGGGCATGGTGGACACGGGGACGAGCGGCAGGTCCGGGTAGGTGCGCCGCATGAAGGCCGGGTTGATCGTGGGCACCTCGCAGACCGCGCCGGGGCACGCCTCGACGATGTCGCGCACGACGTTCTCCAGGATGGCGGCGTCGCCCGCGTTGCGGCCGGTGTAGGAGCCGATGAGGCAGAATCGGGGCATGGGTCTCAGTCCTCCTTCGGGACGCGCGCGGTCCGCGCATGGACACGCCGGCGCGCCAGCAGCTTCGAGAGGGTTTGCAGGGGCATCAGGCGCGGCAGCCACCGCAGCCGGGGAAACTCCGACCCCAGGGCGTTCACGACCTGGAACACGGCGTAGGCCGCGCCCGCGATTCCGGTGCGCGGCCACCGGTCCATGCCCCGGTCGTCGGGCATGGGCCACCGGCAGACCGCCGCCACCGCGCCCATCACCCGGCGCACGGTGCGCTGGTTGGTGAACTTGGAGTAAACCTGCTGGCGCTGGGCGGC
>JAKPUV010001171.1 GCA_029554925.1 Candidatus Hydrogenedentota bacterium
GGGCGTCGGCCAGGAGCCGCCTCAGCGCGTTCTCCAGTTCTTGGGGACCGGAAACCTGCACCGCGCCGGCGTTTTCCAGCAGGCCTCGGAGGCCTCCGGGAAATTCCGCATGTGGGGACCGTAGACCGTCGCAACCCCCAGGGCGGCCGGCTCCAGGGGGTTGTGCCCGTCCACGCCGGGAAAGAAACTGCCCCCGATCACGGCGACCTCCGCCAGCCCGTAGAAGGCCCCCAGCTCCCCCAGCGTGTCCAGCACCAGAACCCGCGTCTCGGCGCGCCGCCCCGGCTTCAGCGTCTCCGTGCGCAGGGTGCAGTCTTCCCGCCCAAAAGCGCGCACGGCCTCATCCACCCGTTGAAGGTGGCGCGGGGCGATTACCAGCCGCCAGTGGGGAAACTCCGGCGACAGGGTCCGCCAGCAGTCCGCCGCCAGCCCCTCGTCGCCGGGGCGCGTGCTGCCAAAGAGCAGGACGGGCGTTTCGGGCCCGAAGCCGCACGCGAGTCTCAGTTCCAGCAGGGTGCGCGGGTCCACCCCGGTGCGCACGGCGTCGAACTTGAGGTTGCCCGTGACATGGACGGCACCCGCCGCCACTCCCAGTTCAGCGAAAAGGTCCGCGTAGGCGGCGTTTTGGGCGCCCACAGCGCTCACCTGGCGAAAGACGGGGGCCAGCACCCGGCGCCAGCGCCGGTACCGGGGAAGCCGTTTCGGGCTGATGCGCCCGTTGGCGATGACCACGGGCACGCCCGCGCGCCGGGCCTCGCGCAGGAGGTTGGGCCAGAGTTCCGTCTCCAGAATCACCAGCGCCAGGGGCCGGGCCTCCGCGATGAACCGCCGCACCGCCGGCGCCCGGTCAAAGGGCAGCCAGGCCGCCGCCGCGTCCTCCACCCCCTTGTCCGCGAGCGCGCGGCCCGCCGCGGTGCTGGTGGTCAGCAGCACGGGCGCCCCGGGGAAACGCCCCCGCAGCGCGCGGATCAGGGGCCGGGCCGTGTTGATCTCGCCGACA
>JAKPUV010001178.1 GCA_029554925.1 Candidatus Hydrogenedentota bacterium
GGCGAAGGCGGCCGGGCCGCGCTACCGGGTGGAGTTCCGAAACGCCGGCCATTTCTCCTTCACGGAGATGTACCAGCTCAAGCCCGATTTCGGCGACGGTGTGGGCGCCGGCAAGCGCATCACCAACGGCGAACCGCTGACCTATGTGGCCCGCGAGGCCGTGTTTCCCCTTGTCAACGGGTACAGCACGGCCTTCCTCGGAAAGCACCTGAAGGGGCAGGAGGGATACGCCGCCTATCTCTCGGAAAACCACAACCCCGCCGAGCTGGACTACGAACCCGTTCCCTAACCGGCCGGTTCCCATCCCGCGGCGGTTTTTTTGAAGAGCAGGGAGCGCGGCGCACCGGCCTCCACGGCGATCTCCCGGTCTGATCCGGGAAGATGCAGGGTGAGGGGCACGGGGGGGATGAGGGTGTACTGGAGCGCGTCTTCGCCCTTCCGCTCCCAGGAGACCTGTATGCGGGCACTGTCCGGGTGCCCGGGAATGGGGATTTCACCCGCGCAGGCGCCGAGGGAGCCAGCGTTCCAGGTCCACAGGAAATGGTTGGGCCCCAGGTCCATTCGGGGGGCCAGGCCCAGCACGTAGCGGCTGAGCTGCCAGGTGGGGCATCCGGCCCACTGGTGGCAGTGGCTCCATCGGGTGTCGAAGACCTCGACCCAGGTGGTGCGCCCCTCTCCCAGCATCCATCCCCAGCACGCGCGGAACTGGTCGAGCATGAAGTCCGTCTCGCCGTGCTCCGCCAGCAGCGGCATGGCAAAATGGGCGAAGTAGGGCGTGATCAGGCGGGGCTGGGCGTTGCCGGGGTCCGTCAGCCGCGGGGCGTCGGGGGTGTTGGGGAAGCAGTCCAGCATGTGCCGCTTGACATGGGCGATGCCTCCGGCGGTCTCCTCCCCGGTGAAGAAACCGAGGCGCATGCCCAGCACGGCGCGGTGGTAGCCGATGCGCTCCCAGTCGGGCTTCCCCTCCCGCCGCTGGGCGGCAAACCACCGGTCCAGAATCGCGCGGACGGTTTCGGCGTCCTTTGCGTGGGCCCGGGCCTCCCGTTCCCTGCCCAGGGCGGCGCACCAGCGCGCCATGTCGCGCAGGGCGGCGCAGTAGTGCAGGTTCACCGCCATGTCCGAGGGTCCCTCGTTGCGCACATAGCCCCAGTCCACAAAGCCCCAGCCCGCGTCGTCCGACAGGCCCTCCGGCGTGAGGAAGGCGCGGAAGGCCGCCATGTTGCGCTCGGCAAAGGGAAACATCTCCTCAAGCAGCCCGCGGTCGCCCGTCAGCTCCCAGTAGTGGACGCAGGCCGTCACCCACTGGGCGGCATAGGTGGAGAGGAAGACCGCGCCGCCGGGGCAGAGCCCCGCCACCATGCCGTCTTCGCGCGCGCTTTGGGCGCACTGCATCAGTCCGCGGCGGCAGAGCCGCAGGTCGCCGTAGGCGGCCGCCGCGATGTCCATGCCCACGGACACAACGTCGCCCGCCCACTGCCCGCGCTCGCGGGTGGGATTGTCCACCAGGGCGTCCTCGGCGCAGGCGCGGTGCGTCTCGACACCGACCGCCCAGATCCGGTCCAGCAGGGCGTCGCCGCTCTCGAAGGCCCCCTCGGCCGGGCCATAGTAGCACCGCTCGGCGTAGGCCTCCTTCACGAACCGGACGCTGTCCGGCGGCGCGAGGACATGCACCTCCAGGAAGCGCCCGCCCTTGGGCGTGAGCGGAATGAATTCCTGCACGCCGCCGCGGGCGACGTAGTGGTCCAGGTTGCAGGAGTCGCTGGCGGACAGGGTGATCCAGGGGGACACCCGCCCGCCGCTGAGGGCCTCACTGTGGGCGAACTCAACGACCGTGCCCGCGGGCAGGTCCAGCGTGAACACGGGGCGGCCCAGACGCACCCGGCCCAGGTCATAGCGGCGCCACACCCCCTGCGGCGGCAGGGATTCGGGGGCCAGATCGCGCAGGAAGAACCGGGCGGGCGGATCGTCCCGCTCGTAGCCGAAGGTCTCCACCAGGGTTCCCGCCGCCAGCGCCGTCAGGGAGTGCGGAAAGGTCCGCACCTCCGACGCGCTGAGGGGACGCAGGGGCCCCAGCGCCACCTCCGCCGGAACAGGGGAGGCCCAGGCGGTGTCGTCAAAGACGGTTTCCCGCCAGTCCGGGGGAATCTGCCGCGTGTCGCACCACTCCACCCAGCCGAACTGCGCGTTCACGCGGCGGAGTTTTTGCGCGTATCCCCCGAGACGCGCGCATTTCCAGGCCAGGGGAACCTCTGCGTCCTCGGCGGTGCGGGCGTCGCACAGCAGAAACGGCGGGAGGTTTTCCAGCATGCGCGTGGCGGCGCCCACATGGTGTGCCTGCGCGGCCAGCACGTGCCGGCCTGCTGTCAGGCGCGCGCGGAAGGTCTGGTATTCGGGATAGGCCAGGGGAAAACGCGCCGGTCCCTCGCCGAGGGGGGCGCCGTCCAGCGTGAGCACATACCACGACGCGCCCAGCACGCGGAAAGCCACCTCGGCCCCGTCGGCCAGTTCAAAGTGCCCGCGGAACGCGGCGTGGACATCCGCCTCCTCCGGGGCGGCGTCCGGCAGCCATTGCGGGGTGACGGAAAAGGGCTGCCCCGTGGCGGCGGCGGCAAGACACAGCAAAAGCGCGATGCGGGAAACCATCCTGACGCCTCCTATGGGCTTGCGGTTCCGGAACAGGCTCCGGGCCTACAGGACATACTGCGGCCAGGGGGCGCGGTTTTCGCGGCCCGCCAGCGCCTGCGCCTCCGGGTCGTTGGTGATCTTTTCCGTCGCCGGGTCGAAGTCGAGTTTTCCGTTCCGCCGCGCGGCGATGTTGGCCAGGTGGCACATGACGGCAGTCTTGTGGCCCTCGGT
>JAKPUV010001182.1 GCA_029554925.1 Candidatus Hydrogenedentota bacterium
GATGGAGGCGGACCTCATCCGGGCGGGCCATCTCCCCGCCGCACCGCTGCCCCCCCGCGTGCTTTTCAAGACACGCAACTCCCTGCGGCCGGAGGACGCCCCTTTCGACACAGATTTCGTCGCCGTGGCCCCGGACGCCGCGGAGCGGCTGGTCGCGGATGGGGTCCGGCTGGTCGGGGTGGACGGGTATTCGGTGGGGGCCCACGGCGACACTGGACCGACCCACCGGATCCTGCTCGGCGCGGGCATCCCCGTGGTGGAGGGGCTCCGGCTGGGGGAGGTTCCGGCGGGCCCCTGCGAGTTTGTCGTGCTGCCCCTGCCCATTGCCGGGGGCGACGGCGCCCCCTGCCGCGCGTTTCTCAGACCGTTGCCCGGAAAGGAGACCCCATGAACGCACTCCGAGCCCTTCTTCCCGCACTGGCGCTCCTCGCGCTGCTTGCCCCCGCCGCCCCCGCGCTGGACTGGGAACGCCTCCCCGGTGTGGAGCTGGCGCTTGACCTGCCGCCGGGGCCGGACAACCCCCGCAACTCCGAGGGGGCCTTCCTGCCCCTCAAGGACGGGCGCATCCTCTTCGTGTACACCAAGTTCACCGGCGGGGGCGGCGACCATGACACGGCCTTCCTGGCAGGCCGCATGTCCGCCGACGGCGGCAAAACCTGGACGGCGGAGGACGCGGTGGTCCTGCCCAACGAGGGCGGCATGAACATCATGTCCGTCTCCCTGCTGCGGATGGGGAGCGGGGACATCGGCCTGTTCTACCTGCGCAAGAACTCCGAGCAGGACTGCCGCCCCTATCTGCGCGTCTCCTCCGACGAGGGCGCCACTTGGGGCGAGCCCCGGTGCATCGTGGAGTCGCCGGTCAGCTATTACGTCGTCAACAACGACCGCGTCATCCGCCTCAAGAGCGGGCGGATCGTCATCCCCGCCGCGCGCCACGACTGGGCGGGAAAGCGCATGGACGGGCGGGCGCACATGGTCTGTTTCCTCTCAGACGACGACGGCGCGACCTGGCGGCCCTCGGAGT
>JAKPUV010001195.1 GCA_029554925.1 Candidatus Hydrogenedentota bacterium
GGAGATGGTGATGCCGGGCGACAACATCCGGATCACGGCGGAGCTGATCACGCCGATCGCCATGACCGAGGAGCTGCGCTTCGCCATCCGCGAGGGCGGCCGCACGGTCGGCGCCGGCGTCGTCACCAAGATTTTCGAGTAAAGGCAACCCGGGCCGAGCGCGGCGCGCGACGCCCCAACCGGAGACAGAGACATGGCATCAGGCCATAAGATTCGCATCAAGCTGCGGGCGTACGACCACCGCCTGCTTGACCTGGCGACGGCGGGCATCGTGGACGCCGCCAAGCGCACGGGCGCGGGCGTGCACGGCCCGATCCCGCTGCCCACGGCGATGTCCAAGTTGACGGTGCTGCGCGGGCCGCACATCGACAAGAAGTCCCGCGAGCAGTTTGAGACGCGGACCCACAAGCGGCTGATTGACATCGTCGGGCCGAGCGCGAGCACGGTGGACGCGCTCATGAAGCTGGTGCTCCCCGCCGGCGTGGACGTGGAAATCAAGCAATAACCGCGGCAGGCGCAAGGCACGGCAACGTGCCGCGTTGTAAGGACACTGAACGATGCTGAAAGGTTTATTGGGGCGAAAGCTGGGCATGACCCGCATCTTCAACGAAGACGGGCTGTGGGTGACGGTCACCCTCCTGGAGGCCGGGCCCTGCACGGTGGTCCAGCGCAAGACGACCGAAAACGACGGGTACGAGGCGGTGCAGGTGGGGTTCGGCGATGTCAAGGAGAAGCGGTGCACCAAGCCGCTGCGGACCCACTTCCAGAAGGCGGGCGTGGCCCCCAAGCGGGTGCTGCGCGAGTTCCGCGTGGACCAGGGCAGCAGCCTGAAGCCCGGCGACGAGATCGGCACGGACATCTTCAAGGTGGGCGACCACGTTGACGTGTCCGGCGTCTCGAAGGGCAAGGGCTTCCAGGGCATCATGAAGCGGCACGGGGCCCACGGCGGCCCGGGCGGCCACGGCTCGAACTTCCACCGGGCGCCCGGCTCGATCGGCTCCAGCGCCGACCCGTCCGAGGTCATGAAGGGCAAGACCCTCCCCGGCCGGATGGGCAACGAGCTCGTGACGGTCCAGCACCTCCAGGTGGTGGACGTCGTCCCGGAGAAGAACCTGCTGGTCGTCCGCGGCGCGGTTCCCGGCGCCCCCGGCGGGATGGTCTTGGTCAAGCAAAGCGTGAAAGGATCCAAGTAACCATGGCGTCCTTGAAGGTGATAAACATGGACGGCGCCGACCAGGGCGTCGCGCAGGCCAGCGACGCGGTCTTCGCCGCCGAGGCGAACGAGGTGCTGGTGCATGACGTGGCGGTGGGCCTGATGGCCTGCCAGCGCCAGGGCACCCACAAGACCAAGGTCCGGCACGAGGTCTCCGGCGGCGGCATCAAGCCGTTCCGCCAGAAGGGCACGGGCCGCGCCCGGCAGGGCAGCAGCCGCGAGCCGCACATGAAGGGCGGCGGCACGGTGTTCGGCCCGGTGCCGCGCGACTACCGCCAGTACATCACGCCGCGCGCGAAGCGCCAGGCGCTGTGCTGCCTGCTGAGCGACCGCGCCCGGGGCGAGCGGCTGAGCGTGGTGCGCGGGCTGGCCGTCGGCGCGCCGAAGACCAAGGTCGTCGCGCAGATGCTGGAGAAGGCGGCGCCCGACGCGCGCCGGACCCTGATTGTCACGGCGGACCACGCGCCGAACGTGCTGCTGTCGTCGCGGAACATCCCGGCGGTCACGGTGCGCACGGCGGCCGACGTGAACGCCCTGGACGTGCTGAACGCGTCCCGGGTGCTGGTGCAGGAAGAGGCCCTTGCCAAGCTCGAGGAGCGGCTGTCATGAAGATTGACCCCCACAAGATCGTGCTGAGCCCGATCATCACCGAAGAGGCCCAGATCCAGACGGCGAAGTCGAGGTCGGCGAAGTACACGTTCCGCGTGACCCCGAAGGCCACGAAGTCCCAGATCCGGGACGCCGTCGAGGAGATCTTCAAGAAGAACGAGATCCGCGTGGTCGCGGTGAACACGATGAACTACGAGGGCAAGGTGCGCAACCGCATGGCCACGCGCCGCCCCGGACGCCGCCCCAACTGGAAGAAGGCGATCGTGACGCTCCGGCCGGGCGACGCCATCGAATTGATCTAAGGAGTTCCAGGGATGCCTTTGAAAAGATTCAAACCCTACACGCCGTCGCGGCGCTCGATGACCGTGTCCGACTTCTCCGAACTGACGGGGAAGGCGCCGGAGAAGAGCCTGCTCGAGAGCAAGCGCCGCATCAGCGGCCGCAACAACCAGGGCCGCGTCACCATGCGGCGCCGGGGCGGCGGCGCGCGCCGGAAATACCGGATCGTGGACTTCCGCCGCGACAAGGACGGGATCCCGGCGCGGGTGTCGGCCCTTGAGTACGATCCGAACCGGTCGGCGCACATCGCGCTGCTGGTCTACGCGGACGGCGAGAAGCGCTACATCGTGGCGCCGGCCGGGCTGGCGGTGGGCCAGACGGTGCTCAGCGGCGACGAGGGTGTGGAGTTCGAGGTGGGCAACTGCATGCCCCTTTCGCGGATGCCCCTGGGCGCGAACGTGTACAACGTCGAGCTGCGCCCCGGCGCGGGCGGGCAGATCGCCCGGGCCGCCGGCAACGGCTGCCAGCTCCTGGCCAAGGAGGGGCGCTACGTCGCCCTGCGCCTGCCCTCGGGCGAGATGCGCCGCGTCCTGAGCAACTGCCGGGCGACCGTCGGCCGCGTGGGCAACGAGGAGTGGCAGAACGTCCACCTGGGCAAGGCCGGCCGCACGCGCTGGCTGGGCCGCCGCCCCAAGGTGCGCGGCGTCGTGATGAACCCGGTGGACCACCCGCACGGCGGCGGCGAGGGCCGCACCTCGGGCGGCCGTCACCCGGTGAGCCCGTGGGGCACGCCGGCGAAGGGATACAAGACGCGCAAGAAGAGCAAGAGCACGAACAAGTACATCATCCGCCGCAGGAACGGCTGAAGATGGGGCCCGCCGGGCGGCGCGGATGCGCCGGCGGCAACAAGGAGACTGGACAGTGCCTCGTTCGTTGAAGAAAGGCTATTTCATTGAGGGCTCGCTGCTGGAGAAAGTCCAGCGGCACCAGAGCTCGGGCGACCACCGCGTCATCCGGACCTGGTCGCGGCGGTCCACGATCATCCCGGAAATGGTCGGGCTGACGATCGCGGTGCACAACGGCAAGACCCACATCCCGGTGTTCGTCACCGAGAACATGGTCGGCCACAAACTGGGCGAGTTCGCGCCGACGCGTGTCTTCAAGGGGCACGCGGGCGCGAAAAAGTGACGGGAGTTTTGACCAATGGCTAACGAGCGAAACGACAGCGCGGTTGCGGTGCCCAAGTACGCCCAGGCCCGCGCCCGGCTCAGCGGGCTGCAGATGTCGCCCCGCAAGGTGCGCCTGGTGGCGGACATGATCCGCGGCAAGCGCGTGGCCGACGCCCGCGACATCCTCCAGTTCACCGTGAAGGGCTGCGCCGAGCCGCTGCGCAAGCTGCTGGACTCGGCCGTGGCCAACGCGGAGAACGCGGCGGCGGAGGTGCGGCGGCGGATCAACACGGACGACTACCGGGTGACGCACATCGCCGTGGGCGACGGGCGGACCATTTACCGGTTCCAGAACATGCCGCGCGGCCGCGCCGGCAGGCTCCGGCACCGCAGCAGCCATGTGGACTTGGTGATCTCGCAAGAGTAAGGAGAATGTGATGGGTCAGAAGGTGCATCCTTTCGGCTTCCGGCTGGGAGTGATTCAGGACTGGAGTTCCCGCTGGTACGCGGGGAAGAAGGACTATGTGGAGCTTCTCCACAAGGACCTGGAGATCCGGCGCTACGTGAAGCAGCGGCTGGACAAGTCCCTCTCCGACGGCCGCGCCGAGATCGCGAAGATCGACATCGAGCGCGCCGGCCGGAAGGTGAAGATCATCCTGCACGCCGGCCGCCCGGGTCTGGTCATCGGGCCGCGCGGCGAGCGCGTGGACGAGCTGCGCAAGGAGCTCGAGGTGCTCACCGGGCAGGACGTCATGCTGGACGTGCGCGAGGTGAAGGTGCCCGACCTGAGCGCGCAGCTGGTGGCCGAGCGTCTCGCGGCGGACATCGCCAAGCGCGTGTCCTTCCGCCGGGCGATCAAGCGGGCCATGCAGAACACGATGCGCGTGGGCGCCAAGGGCATCCGCGTGCGGGTGGCGGGCCGGCTCAACGGCGCGGAGATCGCGCGGACCGAGCAGGCGCGCGAGGGCAGCGTGCCGCTGCACACCCTGAAGGCCAACGTGGACTACGGCTTCGCCATCAGCTACACGACCTACGGGACCATCGGTGTGAAGTGCTGGATCTACCTGGGCGACATCAAGCCGGGCGAGCGCGTGTCGGTGGTGGGCGAGGAGATCCTGCGCGGCGTGGACGCGCGGCGCGGCGACCGCGACGGCGGCCGGGGCGGCCGGGGCCGGGGCGAGGGCGGCAGGGGCCGCGACGGCGGCCGGGGCCGGAACTGAGGATTGGACCAGTCGCGGGCGGCGGCGCGCCGCCCGAGTGGAGAACCTGAACGATGTTGATGCCGAAGCGAGTCAAGTACCGCAAGCAGCAGCGCGGGCGCCGGTCGGGCATGACCAAGGGCGCGGCGACGGTGGACTACGGCGATTTCGGGATGAAGGCGCTGGAGGACGGCTGGGTGACGGCCCGCCAGATCGAGGCGGCCCGCGTCGCCATCACGCGCCACCTGCGCCGCGGCGGCAAGGTGTTCATCCGGGTGTTCCCGGACAAGCCGATCACCAAGAAGCCCGCCGAGACGCGCATGGGCAAGGGCAAGGGCGCGCCGGAGGCCTGGGTGGCCGTGGTGAAGCCCGGCCGCATGATGTTCGAGATCGAGGGCGTGCCCGAGCAGCTGGCGCGCGAGGCCGTACGCCTGGCCGGGTTCAAGCTGCCCATCAAGACCAAGTTCGTCGCCAGGGCCATCTGACCGGGCGCGCAAATCGGGAGACCAGGACGTGAAGGCTCGTGAACTGAGAGAGATGACCGACGAGGCGCTGCGCGGCCTTTTGGGCGAGCGCAAGGCCGACATCATGAATTTCCGGCTGCAGCTGGCCACCAGCGTGGTGGAAAACGTGCGCCTGGCGCGCGAGAAACGGCGTGACATCGCGCGCATCCTGACGATCCTCAGGGAGCGGGAGCAGAACGCGGCGAAAGGGATGAAGTAGGATGGAAGACCGGGTGAATGCAGAAGTCGTGGACACGCGCGGCCACCGCAAGGACCGCGTCGGCGTCGTGGTGGCCAACAAGTCCCAGAAGACCATCACGGTGGCCGTGGAGACGGTGAAGACGCACCGCCTCTACAAGAAGGCGCTCAAGCGGACCAAGAAGTTCCGCGCGCACGACGAGGAGCAGCAGTGCAACGTCGGCGACGTGGTCCGGATCCGCGAGACGCGCCCCCTCAGCGCCACCAAGCGCTGGCGCCTGGTGGAAATCATCAAGCGTGCGGACTGACCAGGGAAGGACTGAGCCATGATACAGATCTACTCGAAGCTCAACGTGGCGGACAACTCCGGCGCGCGCACCATCCGGGTGATCCAGGTGATGGGCGGGTCGAAGCGGCGCTACGCGGGACTGGGCGACATCATCACGGCGAACGTGCGCGACGCGCTCCCGAACGCCGCGATCAAAAAGGGTGACGTGGTCAAGGCCGTCGTCGTCCGCGTGAAGCACGACACCCAGCGCCCCGACGGGACCGTGATCCGCTTCGACTCGAACGCGGCGGTGATCATCAACAACCAGAAAGAGCCGCGCGGGACCCGCATTTTCGGGCCCGTGCCGCGCGAACTGCGCGAGGGGGGGTTCCTGCGAATCCTCTCCCTGGCGCCAGAAGTGCTGTGAGGTAGGCCATGTTCATCAGAAAAAAAGACACGGTGGTGATTATCCGCGGGGCCTACAAGGGGCGCCGGGGTCGGGTGCTGGAGGTCTACCCCAAGGAGGGGCGCCTCCTCGTCGAGGGCGTGAACATGATGAAGCGGCACACGCGCGCCCGCAGCCGGAACCAGTCCGGCGGCATCGTGGAGCGCGAGGCGCCGATCCACATCTCCAACGTGATGCCGTGGTGCGAGGCGGCCGGAAAGCCGTCCCGCATCGTGATGAAGCGCCTGGAGGACGGGCGCCGCATCCGGGTGTGGAAGCTCACCGGAGAGACGCTTGACTGACCGGGCGCGCCCGTGTCGGATGGCAGGATAAAACCAGAAGCAAGGAGTGGCCCGCCGTGGCAGACAGACTCAAGGACAAGTACAGGAAGGACGTGGTGCCCGCGCTGATGGGCGAGTTCAAGTACTCGAACATCATGCAGGTGCCCCGCCTTGACAAGGTGGTGGTCAACATGGGCGTGGGCGACGCCATCGGCGACGCGAAGCTGCTCGACGCGGCGATGGCCGAGCTGGCGACGATCACGGGCCAGAAGCCCAGCGTGCGCCGCGCGCGGAAGTCCATCTCGAACTTCAAGCTGCGCGCCGGGGTGGCGATCGGCTGCACCGTCACGCTGCGCGGAGAACGGATGTGGGAGTTCATGGAGCGCCTGTTCAACGTGGCCATCCCCCGCATCCGCGACTTCCGCGGGATCAGCCCCCGGGGCTTCGACGCCTTCGGGAACTTCACGCTGGGCCTGCGCGACCAGACGATCTTCCCGGAGATCGACATGGACAAGGTGCTCCGCGTGCGCGGCATGAACGTGACCTTCGTGATGAAGGCCGCGTGCCCCGCGGCGGAGAGCCTGTACCTGCTGAAGAAACTCGGAATGCCCTTCGCCAGCTGAGGCGGGGCGCCACAAGAAGAAGAGGACCATACCGGTGGCCAAGACGAGCAAGCTTGAGAAGAACAAGAAGATCCTGCGCCTCGCCGCGAAGCACCACGCCCGGCGCGAGGAGCTGAAGGCCCGGGTGAAGGACCAGGAGCTCACGTTCGAGGAGCGCAAGGCGGCCATGATCGCGCTGGCCGAGATGCCCCGCAACGCCTCCACGGTCCGCTACCGGAACCGCTGCAAGGTGAACGGGCGCCCCCGCGGCTACCTGCGCGCCTTCGGCATGTCCCGCGTCTCGTTCCGGGAGCTTGCGCTCGAGGGCAAGATCCCCGGCGTCACAAAGTCCAGTTGGTAACACAAGCCCATTAGGAAGAGCACGCACCATGTCAATGAGTGACCCGATCGCCGATCTCCTGGCCAGGATACGCAACGCCGTGCAGGCGCGCCACGCCACCGTGGACGCCCCGTACTCGCGGCTGAAGGCGGAGATCTGCCGCATACTGAAGGAGCAGGGGTTCATCAACGCGTTCGAGGTGGCCGAGGACCCCAAGCCGGGCCTCATCCGGATCACCCTGCGCTACCTGCCCGACGGCACCTCGGTGCTCCACGGCCTGCGCCGCGTGAGCAAGCCGAGCCTGCGCGTCTACGTGGGCCACGACTGCATCCGCCCCGTGCGCAGCGGCCTCGGGGTCTCGATCCTCAGCACGCCGCGCGGCGTGATGACGGGCAAAACCGCCCAGCGGTCCAAGGCCGGCGGCGAGGTCATTTGCGAAGTGTGGTAACGGCCCCCCGGCCGCAACGGTGAAAGGAGTGACGCAGTGTCACGTGTAGGAAGATTGCCGGTACCCCTCCCGCAGGGGGTTCGCTGCGAGCTGGCGGGCGCCGTCCTCAAGGTGACGGGCCCCAAGGGCTCCCTTGAAATGGCGGTGGCCCCGGAGATTTCGGTCGAGATCACGGACGCCGAGGTGCTTGTCACCCGGCCGACGGACAAGCCGAATCACCGCTCGCTCCACGGCCTGACCCGCGCGCTCATCAACAACCTCGTGACGGGGGTGAGCCAGGGCTACCAGAAGACGCTCCTGCTCGAGGGCACGGGCTACCGCCTGGCCATGCAGGGCAAGAGCCTGAGCCTCACGGTGGGGCACAGTCACCCGGTGGTCTTCGACCCGCCGGAGGGCGTCTCCTTCGCCGTCGAGGGCACCCAGACCCTCCGCGTCACGGGAATCGACAAGCAGCTCGTGGGCCACGTCGCGGCGCGCGTGCGGCGCATCCGCCCGGTCGAGCCCTACAAGGGCAAGGGCCTGCGCTACGAGGGCGAAAAGGTCATCTGCAAGGAAAGCAAGAAGGGCGCCTGATGCCGGCGCGGCGCGCGCCCGACGCGCGCGCCCCCCGCAGGGCAGCCTCTTAGGAGAGCATTGAGATGGGCAACCTGAAGGACAAGACGGCGCACCGCCTGCGGCGCGCGAAGTACATCCGCAAGCGCGTCTCCGGCACGCCGGAGCGGCCGCGGCTGCGCGTGACCCGCACCCTGGGCCACATCTACGCGCAGATCATCGACGACACGACGGGCCGCACGCTGGCCAGCGCGTCCTCCGTGGCGCTCAAGATCGGCGGCGGAAACATCGAGTCCGCCAAGGCCGTCGGCAAGGCCCTGGGCGAGGCGGCCCTGGCCTGTTCCATCCAGAAAGTGAGCTTCGACCGCGGCGGCCGTCTGTACCACGGGCGCATCAAGGCCCTGGCCGACGCGGCGCGCGAAGCCGGTCTGCAATTCTAGACAGGAGAAAAATCCTTTGAGCAGCACAGCGTCAGGAAACAGGCGGGACGACCGCCGCCGCAGCCGTGAAGACGAGCCGCAGAACGAGTTCATCGAGCAGGTCGTCAAGATCTACCGCGTGGCCAAGGTGGTCAAGGGCGGGCGCCGCTTCAGCTTCAGCGCCACCGTGGTCGTCGGCGACGGCAACGGGCGCGTCGGGGCGGGCAAGGGCAAGGCGGGCGAGGTGCCCGAGGCCATCCGCAAGGCCGTCGAGCGCGCCAAGCGCGACATGATCACCGTGCCCATCGTCAACACGACGGTGCCCCACGAGGTGATCGGCCGCCTCGACGCGGCGCAGGTCCTGCTCAAGCCGGCCTCCCTGGGCACGGGCATCGTCGCGGGCGGCCCCGTCCGCGCCGTGGTCGAGGCGGCGGGCTACCAGAACATCCTGACGAAGTCGCTCGGGTCGAACAGCGCCACCAACGTGGTGTGGGCGACCATCGAGGGGCTCAAGCAACTGAAGACGGTGGAAGACCTGGCCTCCGAGCGCGGACTGGAAGTTTCCGAGGTGCTCTGAGCCGGGCCTACGGCGCCGGTTCCGGCGCGGGACAAGGATCGAAGACATGGAACTGCACACACTGAAGGCGGGCCCCGGGGCCAACAAGAAGCCCAAGCGCAAGGCGCGCGGGCACGGGTCGGGCAACGGCAAGACCGCCGGCCGCGGCCACAAGGGCCAGAAGTCCCGCTCCGGCTACAGCCGCAAGATGGGCTTCGAGGGCGGGCAGATGCCGCTCAACCGGCGCCTGCCCAAGCGCGGCTTCTTCCACGAGAAGCGCCGGCCCTTCGCCGAGATCAACATCGACGTGCTGGCCGACAAGTTCGCCGACGGCGACCTGATCACGACGGAGATGCTCCAGGAGCGGGGCATCGTCAAGACCGAGTGCGCCGGGGTGAAGCTCCTCGGCCGCGGCGAGATCACGAAGAAGTTCACCATCCGCGTGGAGCAGGCCTCCGCCTCCGCGCGGGCCAAGGTCGAGCAGGCCGGCGGCACCCTCGAGCTGGTGTCCGCGGCGCCCGCGGCGCCCGCGGCCGAAGGCGCGTGAGCGGCCGCCCCCGCATGCCGAAGGCAGGAAACAGCAAAGGATTGTTTCAGTGGCAGAACCGGTAGAAGCCTTTAAAAACGCGTTCAAGATCCCGGAGCTCCGCAGCAGGCTGATCTTCACCCTGTTCATGCTGGTGCTTTTCCGCCTCGGCGCCTTCGTTCCGGTCCCCGGCGTCGACGGGTCCGCCCTGGTCGACATGCTCGGCCGCAGCGGCGGCGGGCTGCTCGGGTTCTACGACATGTTCACCGGCGGCGCCTTCAGCCGCGCGACGGTGTTCGCCCTGGGCATCATGCCCTACATCACGGCGTCCATCATCCTGTCGCTGCTGATCCCGGTGATCCCGTCGCTCGAGGCGCTCCAGAAGACCGGGGCCGAGGGCCAGCGCAAGATCAACGAGTACACGCGCTACGGCACCATCGCCCTGTGCATCGTTCAGTCCGTGCCCATCAGCATCTACCTGCAGAGCCTCGGCCGCGAGGTCGTGCCCAACCCCGGCCCCATGTTCATCGCCCTGTCCGTGATCACCCTGACCACCGGCACCGCCTTCCTCATGTGGATCGGCGAGCAGATCAGCGAGCACGGCATCGGCAACGGCATCTCGCTGCTGATCTTCATCGGCATCGTGGCCGACCTGCCGAACGCCGTCCGCAACGCGGGCCGCATGATCGCCAACGACCAGATGAGCGTCTTCGTCGGCCTGGCGCTGGTGTTCATCATGGTGATGGTGACCGCCGGGGCCATCGTGGTCACCACGGGCCAGCGGCGCATCCCGGTGCAGTACCCGCGCCAGATCAAGGGCCGCGGCATGACCGGCGGCACGCGGACCTACCTGCCCCTGCGCGTCAACCACGCCGGCGTCATCCCGATCATCTTCGCCAGCTCCATCCTCATGCTGCCGGGCAGCATCGCGAGCCAGATGAAGATCGCCGCCATCGAGAGCACCGTCAACTGGCTGTTCAACCCCTACGGCCTGCCCTACAACCTGATGTACGCGGGCCTCATCGTGTTCTTCTCCTTCTTCTACACGGCCATCACCTTCAACCCCGTGGAGATGGCGGACAACCTCAAGAAGTACGGCGGCGTCATCGTGGGCGTGCGCCCCGGCAAGGCCACGGCCGACTACCTCAACGCCGTCATGGTGCGCATCACGACCAGCGGCTCCCTGTTCCTGGCGGCCGTCGCCCTGGTGCCCATGGCCATCTTCGCCGTCCTCGACGTGCAGGACTTCAACCTGATCCATTTCTTCGGGGGCACGACGCTCCTGATCCTCGTGGGCGTGGGGCTCGACACGATCAAGCAGATCGAGCAGCACCTGATCATGCGCCACTACGAGGGGTTCAGCAGCGGGCGCGGCAAGATCCGCGCGCGCCGCTGACAGCCGCGGGTGAACCGTTCACGGCGGCTGTGTTACAATTGAATGCTTTACCACTGCCCGCGGCCCAGGCGCGCGCGGGCCGGTCAAGACGGGCGGTCCCTGGATGATAGCGATCCGCAGCGAGCGGGAAATCGGCCTGATCCGAGAGGCGAACCAGATCGTGGCGGCCGTGCACGACATGCTGTCGGGCATGGTGCGCCCCGGTGTCGCCACGATCGAGCTCGACCGCGCGGCGGAGGCCCTCATTCGGGAGCGCGGCGCGAAGCCGGCCTTCAAGGGCTACCGGGGCTTCCCCGCGACCCTGTGCGTGTCGGTGGACGAGGAGGTGGTGCACGGGATCCCCGGAAAACGGGTCCTGCGCGAGGGCGAGCTGGTCAGCATAGACTGCGGCGCGCTTTACCGCGGGTACTACGGCGACGCGGCGGTCACCCTGCCCTGCGGCGAGGTGGACGAGGCCCGGCTTGGCCTGATGCGGGCGACCAGCCGGGCGCTGGCGCGGGCGGTGGCGGCGGCTCGGGCGGGCAATTTCCTGCGCGCCGTGGGCCGGGCGGTCGAGGGCGTGTGCCGCCCCGCCGGCTACGGGATCGTGCGCGACTTTGTCGGCCACGGCATCGGCACGGAGATGCACGAGGAGCCGCAGATTTTGAATTTTGACTCGGGCGAGAACGGGCCCCTCCTGCGGGAGGGCATGGTGCTCGCCATCGAGCCGATGGTGAACCTGGGCACGCACCGCGTGCGCGTGCTGCGGGACGGATGGACGGTGGTGACGGCGGACGGCAAGCCGAGCGCGCATTTCGAGCACACGGTCGCCGTGCGCAAGGACGGCGGCGAAATACTGTCGCAGGGCTCCCTCCTCCGGTGGGGGCTGCTGGACGGTGTGGAAGACGAGGCCTGCGGCCCCGGGGCGGCGGGCGAGAAGGCATGATTCCGGCAACGGAAGATGGGTCTGCATGAAAGAAGAGGCAATCGAAGTCGAGGGCACGGTGGTCGAGCCCCTGCCGAACGCGATGTTCCGCGTGGAGCTTAAAAACGGGCACACACTGCTGGCGCACATCTCGGGCAAGATGCGGATGCACTACATCCGGATCCTGCCCGGCGACACCGTCAAGGTGGAGATGTCGCCCTACGACCTGACAAGGGGCCGCATCGTCTACCGTCAGAAGTAGCGGCCCGCGGCGGAAGCATGATTGGCGGCCCCACGGGGCCGGAGCACAGGGCGCGTTCGCGCGCAACCGGGAGAGACAGTTCATGGCGCGTATCATCGGCGTGGATCTGCCCCGCGAAAAGCGGATTGAGGCGGGGCTGCAGTACATCTACGGCATCGGGCCGGCGCGTTCGCGGCAGGTGCTGGCGGCGGTCGGCATCAGCCCCGACGTCCGCGTCCGCGACCTCACGGACGAGCAGGTGTCCGCCATCGCGGCCTGCATCCAGAACGAGTACAAGGTGGAGGGCGACCTCCGCCGCGAGACGGGCTCCAACATCAAGCGGCTGATGGACATCAGCTGCTACCGGGGCACGCGCCACAAGCGCGGGCTGCCCGTGCGGGGCCAGCGCACCAGCACCAACGCCCGCACCCGCAAGGGCCCGCGGCGCATCGCGGTCGTCAAGAAGAAGTAAGGCGGCCGCCCGCGCCGTCGGGGAGCCCAGGACACAAGGAACGCGCCGCGGCACCGCGGACGCCCAAGGAGACCAGCAAACGTGGCGAAAGACAAACGGAAGACCAAGACGAAGAAGCGCAAGCTGGCGCTGAACGTGACCTCCGGGGTCGCGCACATCCAGGCCACCTTCAACAACACGATCATCTCGATCACCGACATGCAGGGCAACGTGATCTCCTGGTCGAGCGCGGGCCAGGTCGGGTTCTCGGGATCCCGCAAGAGCACCGCGTTCGCCGCCCAGGTCGCGGCCGAGCAGGCGGGGAAGAAGGCGCTCGACATGGGCCTGCGCGAGGTGCGCGCCTATGTCAACGGCCCCGGCGCGGGCCGCGAGTCCTCGATCCGGGCCATCCAGGCCGCCGGGCTCACCGTCACGCTGATCCGCGACGTCACCCCGATTCCGCACAACGGGTGCCGCCCGTCGAAACGGCGGCGCGTCTGAGACGCCGAGGCGGCGCCCGCTGCGCCGCTCCGGCATTCCGCGCGCGTGTCTTCCAAGAGGGGCGGGCGCCTGCCAGGGCCCAAGTGTTGAAAGGCGTGAACCGATGATAAGCAAAGAATTCACCATCCCCAAGACCGTGAAGGCCGACACCGGGGCCGACGGGTACAGCGCCCGCGTCGTTGTCGAGCCGTTTGAGCGCGGCTACGGCACGACCGCCGGCAACGCGCTGCGCCGCGTCCTGCTGGCCTCCCTCGAGGGGTCCGCGGTCACCGCGATCCGCTTCGAGGACATCCACCACGAGTTCTCGGCCGTGCCCGGCGTGCTCGAGGACGTCACCGACGTCGTCCTCAACCTCAAGCGCTGCCGGGTCCGCCTGAACGACAAGGACTCGGTCATTTTCACCTTCACCTGGACGGGCGGGGAGGGGCCGGTGACGGCCGCCGACCTGTTCGCCGGGCAGGACATCGACGTGTTCAACCCCGACCACGTCGTGTTCACCTGCGTGAAGGCGGGCACCAAGATCAGCATGGAGATCAAGGTCGCGCGGGGCCGCGGCTACGTCACGGCCGACCAGTTCGAGCTGGAGCACGCCCCCCTCGGCACGATCTACCTCGACGCGGGCTTCTCGCCCGTGGTCAAGGTCAACTTCCAGGTGGAGGACGCACGCGTCGGCCACCGCACGGACTACGACCGCCTCATCCTCGACATCACGACCGACGGGTCCATCTCGCCGATGGACGCGCTGACCGAGGCGGCCGACCTGCTCATCCGCCACTTCACCATCTTCATCCCGAAGGAGGATGAGGACGGCGGCGCCGCCGGCGCCGGGATCCCCGAGGACAGCGAGCTCGTGCAGCTGCTCTCCCGGCCGATCGCCGAGGTGGAGCTGAGCGTCCGCGCCGCCAACTGCCTCAAGGCCGCCCGCATCCGCACCCTCGGCCAGCTCGTGGCCCGCACGGAGCCCGAACTCCTCTCCTTCCACAACTTCGGCAAGCAGTCCCTCAAGGAGATCGAGGCGAAGCTGGAGGAGATGAACCTGAGCCTCGGCATGGCCGTCGGCGCCCTGGGCGACATCCCCGCCGAGGACCCGGCCGACGAGGAGGACGAACCGAAACCCCGCCGTCGGAAATCCGCCGACGATGACGAAGACGACGAAGACGAAGAGGAATAACCAGCAATGCGACACATGAACTCCGGTCGCCGCCTCGGCCGCGACACGTCCCACAGAAAAGCGACCATGAAGCACCTTGCCGTGGCCCTGTTCCGGCACGGCGCCATCACCACCGGCGTTTTCAAGGCCAAGGAGCTGCGCATGTTCGCCGAGCCCCTGGTCACCCTGGCCAAGACGGACTCCGTGGCCAACCGCCGCCGCGCCTTCGCCGCCCTCCGCGACGACGAAGTCGTCCGCAAGCTGTTCAACGAGATCGGCCCCTCCTTCTCCGAGCGCCCCGGCGGCTACACCCGCATCATGCGCCTCGGGAACCGCAAAGGCGACGGCAGCCCCATCGCCCGCATCGAGCTGGTCGGCATCGGCGAATACAAGCCGGAGGAGTAGTCCCCCGGCCGGGATACGCGTTTGAGACGGAGCAGCACGCCGGCAAAACGGCCTGCTGCTCCGCCCTTTCTCTTGCGGCCCCCGGGGCCGTTTGCGGGACCGGGCTCCCCGGCCCCCGAAAGGAGCCAAGATGCCCCGCCCCCACGCCCTCCAGCTCTATTCCGTCCGCGACGAGCTCGCCGCCGACCCCCGCCGCGCCCTCGCCCGGGTCAAGGCCGCCGGCTACGACCATGTCGAGCTCGCCGGCACGGCCGAGCTCCCGCAGGAGGAGTTCGCCGCCCTGCTGGGCGCCGCGGGCCTGCGCGCCGTGGCGGCCCACCTGCCCCTGGACGCGCTGACCGCCGACCCCGCGGCGGCCGCCGAAACCGCCCGCTGTTTCGGGGTGCGCCACCTGGTCATGCCCTGGACCGACCCCGCCGCCTGCGCCCGCGCCGCCGACTGGGTCGCCGTCGCCCGCGCGCTCGACGCGGCCGGGGCGTTCCTCCGCGCCGAGGGCGTCACCCTCGGCTACCACAACCACGACCACGAGATCCCCCCGGTATTCGGCGGGAACAGCGCGCTCGACCTCCTCATGGAAAGCAGCGACCCCGCCCACCTGACCCTCGAGCTGGACCTGTGCTGGGCCGCCGCCGGCGGGGCCGACCCCGCCGCGCTGCTGCGCCGCCACACGGGCCGGGTTCCCCTGGTCCACGTCAAGGACAGCCGCCCCGGCCCCGGCGGAAACCTTGTCTTCACCCCCCTTGGGCGCGGTACCATGTGCTGGGACACGCTCCTTCCCGCCGCGGAGGCGGCCGGAGCCGAGTGGCTGGTCGTGGAGCAGGACACCGCCCTGGAGGACGCCATGGCCGAGGTGGCCGAAAGCGCCGCATTCCTGCGCCGGTTCAACGAAAAAGCGGGCTGACATGAAAACAGACACCATGCGGGGGGGGCTTGCGCGCCGCGCGCTGCCGGCGGCCGTGTTCATGGCCGTTGCGACCTGCCTGACGGCCTGCGGCCCCGGGGCCGTCGTGCGCGGCACCGTGCGCGATGTCGCCGGAGAGGCGCTGCCCGGCGTCGCCGTGGCAGTGGACGGCCGCGAGGCCGCCGTGATCACCGACCTGCAGGGGGGCTATTCCGTCCGCGCGCGCCGCGGCCCCGCCGCCCTGATGTTCATGAAGACCGGCTACGCGACCGCGCGGCTCGAGGTCGACGCGTCCGGGGGCGGCCGGGTGGAGGCCCCCGAGGCGCGGCTCTGGCCGCTCCCGGAGTCCGAAGGGGTCTTCCTGTTCTCCAATTACCGCTACACCGAACTGGAGCACCCGCGCCCGCTGGCCTACATGGCCGCCGACCTCGGCGTGGTCCACGGCACCCCCGTCACCCCGTCGGGCGAGGGGGTGGCCCCGTTTGGTGGCGGCGTTGCCGGTCCCGAGGGGCCCCTGCTCGCCGCCTGCAAACTGCCCGGCTACGACGCGCGCCTCGTGCGCCTGCGCCGCGTGGCGGCCAAGCAGAGCCAGGGCGTCCGCCCGGGCAACTCGGGCCCCGTGCTCCGCGAGGTGGAGGAGCAGGTGTGGGTGGCCGACACGCCCGTGCCCGCGACCATGGCCCCGCTGGACGGGGCCGACCGCACCCTGGTGCGCATCGAGCCGGTGGAGCCCCTCGCGCCGGGTGTCTATGCCGTGCACTGGGGCGTGCTCGACGGCCTCTCGGGGATCGAGCCCCGCGTCTTTTTGTTCCGCGTGCTCGACCCCATGGGTTCTGTGGAGGCCCAGGACGAGGCCGCCGACCCCGATGCCGCCTCGCGGGAGGAGGAGAAGGAGCGCCGCCGCCTCGAAAACCAGAAGGAAATGAACAGGGAAACGGACGAGGGCATGGGCTGAGCCCCGCCCCGGACGCTCCCGGAGGACGAAGATGAAGCGCCAGTATGTCAACACCCTGCAGGAGGGCGACCACGTCAACGACTACTTCGTGGCCTCGCGCAAGGACCTCCGCCTCAAGCAGGACGGCGGCAAGTTTCTCGGCATGGTCTTCAAGGACCGCACCGGCGAGATCGGCGGGGTGCTGTGGAACAACGCCACCGACACCGCCAAGCTCTTCGAGCCGGGCGACGTCGTCACCGTCCGCGGGGTCATCGGCGTGTTCCAGGGGCGCCTGCAAATCCGCGTCGACACGGTGCTCCCCATGCGCCCCGACGAGTACACCGTCGAGGACCTGGTGAATACCCCCGAGAACGCCAAGGAGAGCCTGGACGGCCTCATGGCGCTGCTGGACACGGTGGAAAACCCGCCGCTCGCGCGGCTGCTGGCCGCCTTCCGCGGCGACAAGGCCCTCATGGAGCAGTTCGCCACCGCGGCGGCCGCCAAGAAGTGGCACCACGAGTACGCCGGCGGCCTCGCCCGGCACTGCTACGAGATGGCCCGCCTCGCCGTCACGGTCTGCGAGCTGTTCCCCGAGGTGGACCGCGACATCCTGCTCTGCGGCATCTTTCTGCACGACATCGGCAAACTCGACGAGATGAGCCACGACCTCTTTGTGGACTACACCACCCCCGGAAAACTGCTTGGCCACCTGCACATCGGCTGCCGGATGGCCGAGGAGAAGATGGCCGAGGCGGGCGACTTCCCCGAGGCCCTGCGAATGCGGCTGCTGCACTGCATCCTCTCCCACCACGGCGAGCTGGTCAACGGGTCCCCCGTGACCCCGCGCACCCTGGAGGCCGTGGTGCTGCACCATCTCGACAACCTCGACGCCCAGGCCACCGCCTTCGCCCGCATCATCCGCGAGACCCGCGAGAAGGGCCAGGAGTGGTCCGAGTACATCCCCCTCATCGACCGCGTGATCTGGGCGAAGTGACGGAACCCGCCGTCAGCGCCCCAGCGACCGGTTGATCACCGCCTGGATGTCCGTGGCCGAGAGGCCCCGCCCGTCCACGTCCGCGTCCACGCCGACCGCGTCCCCGAGCACGGCGTTGACCGCGAGCTGGATGTCCGCCGCGCCCACCGCGCCGTCGGCGTTGAGGTCCCCGTCCGAAATGGCCACATCCCGCCGCGTGGCGGGCCCGCCCGCCACGGCGACGCCGTCCACATGGTAGGTGATGTAGCCCGGCGCCTCCCAGGAAAGGCTGTAAGTGCCCGGCAGCAGCAGGCGGTGGTAGTTCCCCGCGTGGGGGCTCGAAAAGACCGGCTGGCCGTTGCCCGCCACATCCACCCGCGCGAGGACCGGCGCCCCGGTGGCGCGGTCCAGGCACAGCCCGCGCACGCCGGTCTGCGCCGTCTCGATGTAGGCCAGAATGGCCTCCCGGTTCGCCTCCCAGTAGGAGGGGAGCAGGGTGTACGTCGGCCACTTCGTCGCGCCCAGCTCCACCGTCACTTCCAGGCACCCCATGAACCGGTACGACCAGTCCTGCATCGTGCCCGTGGCCGAGTACCAGGCGGACCCGTTGGTGACCCCCTGTAGAAAGACGGGGCTCGCGTACATTTCCGGATTCTGCGACGAGTAGGCCAGCGAGACCACGCGGAGGAGGTCCTCGTCCGGCGAGATCGCGGGCTGCCCGCTGGGCACGCCCGGCTTGTGGTCGTAGGGGTAGTTGACGACCAGGGCCCCGCCGTGGAAATTGGCCGCCAGCACGAAGGGGCGCGACGCGGACCACCGCATCACCGCCGCCACCTCCGGTTGCCGGTCGCCGTCGCCCAGCGGGGAGTCGAAGAAGGTGCCGGTGTAGTTCGCACTGTACACCGGAAAGACGCGGTTCAGGTCCTGACTGTTCGCATTGTAGCGCGACCGCGCCTCCATGCCGTCGGGGTTCAAGAGCGGCACCAGCCAGAGGTCCGTCGTGTCCACCAGCGCGGTGAGGCGCGGATCGGCGCCGTAGCCCTCCAGCAGCAGCTCCGCCAGGTTCAGCAGCAGCTCCGTGCCCACCGGCTCGTTGCCGTGGATGGTCGAAAGCAGCTTCACCGCCGGCTTGTCCGCCTCGACGGACGGGTTGGTGGTGATCCGCAGGTACCAGAGGTTCCGCCCCTGCGCCGAGGTTCCCAGGGACCCCGTCGCGCACAGTCCGGGATAGTCGCGGGCCCACTGTCCGAAGGCGGCCTCAATCTCCGGGTTCGCCCGGTACCCCAGGATGGTCTTGTCGTCCGGCGCCTCCGGCGGCAGAATGCGGTAGGGGAATCCGAGGGCGTCCAGCGCGGCGCGCTCGCCCTCCCGCAGGCACACCCGGGCCGTCAGGCCCTCGACGTTGTCCACCACCAGCCCCGAGGCGGCGAGGCGGTCCATGTCAGCGGGCGACGCGACCCTCACCTCGGCGTTCTCCCCGCGGGGATACGCCGCCCCGTCCGCAAAGGCGGCCGCGCACAGCAGAAGGGCGCCCGCAAGCGCGGGGACGGCGGCATTTCGTATACGGCGTGTCATGGTCGCGTGCACATCCTCCGGCCGGGTCCGCGCGCGGCGTCCCCGCACCCCAAGTATAGCAGAAAGGGCTGCGCCCCGCGGGGCCCGGGCTTCCGCGGCACGCGCAACAAGTTGAGCCCGGGCCGGAAATATGCTATGATAACAAGCTACTCGCCCCGGCGTCCGCCGGGGCTTGAATTTCCGCAAAGGAGGTGAAAAGAAGCATGAGAACATACGAAGCGCTGTACATCGTCGCCCCGGATATGGACGACGATGCCATCCAGGCGGTGGCCAAGGGGGTCGAGGACCTCATCACGTCGAACGGCGGATCCATCGCGCGCTCCGAGCACTGGGGCCGGCGGAAGCTGGCCTACGAGGTGAAGAAGCACGGCGAGGGCTACTACGTCCTGCTGCGTTTTGACGCCGAACCCGGAGTGGTGAAGAAGCTCGACAACATGTTCAAGTTGTCCGAGTCGGTGATTCGGTTCCTGATCCTCAGCCTTGACGCGCGCACGCTTAAGCTGGAAGCCCAGCAGCAGCGCCAGCGCGAGCAGGAGGCCGAGGCGGCGGCGACCCGTTCCCGTGAGGCGGGCGGGGACGACGATGAAGACGACGATTTCGACTATGCCGGCGCGGGGCGCGGGCGGCGTCGGGGCCGTTCCGAAGACGACGATTAACCGAAAGGGGCCGAGAAATGGGAGACCTCCGCTTACCGGATCTTAACACGGTGATGCTCGCCGGGCGCCTGACGCGCGACCCCGAGCTGAAGTACACGGCGTCCGGCCAGGCCTACTGCAAGTTCGGCGTGGCCAACAGCCGGTATTTCAAGGACAAGGCCGGAAACCGCCAGGAGGCCACGACCTTTGTGGACGCGGTCGCCTGGGGGGCCATGGCCGAGTTTGTGGGACAGCGCCTTCACAAGGGCCGGGCGATCCTCATCGAGGGCAGCCTGACCTACAGTGAGTGGGAGGACCGGAACTCCGGCCAGAAGCGGTCCCGCCTCGAGCTGAACGCGCGCCGCGTGGTGCCGCTGGAATGGGACGAGAACCGCTCCGGCGGTCCGGCGCCCAGGCCCGCGCCCGAGGCGCGCCCGGCCGAGCCGCCCGAACCCGTGGAAGAGCCCATAGCCGAGGACGACATCCCGTTCTGACCCCAGAAACCGACAGGACAACCGGAACATGTCTAAAATATCGGCCAAGGCGAAGGCCAAAATTCGCGACAAGAAGCTCAAGCGCAGGAAGAAGAAGAAATCCTCGCGCGCCAAGATCTGCCGGCTCACGGCGGACCGCGTGGTGTTTATCGACTACAAGGACACGAACCTCCTCAAGCACTACGTGACCGAGCGCGGGAAGATCATCCCCCGCCGGATCACGGGCGCCAGCGCGAAACACCAGCGGATGCTCACGCGCGCCATCAAACTGGCGCGGGAAGTGGCCCTGCTGCCGTTCTGCGCCGATTGAGGAGCGCGGCTGAACCCGGGGCGGACCGCCGATGAACGTTTCGGCTTTCGCGGGATTCCTCCTCGTGGCCGCGGTCGTGGCGCTGCCCTTTCCCGTGGCGGTGCTGTGGACGCGCGGCCGCCGGGCGGCGGCGATGCTGCTGGCCCTCGCGGCGGGCCTCCCGCTCTTCGCGGCGGGCGGCGCCCCGGTGACCCTGGCCTCGGCCGCGGTCGTGGCGTCGGCGGGCGTCCTGCTGGCGCTGACGGCGCGGCGGGGCTGGTCCTTCGGGCGCTGCGCGGCGGCGCTGGCCCTGCTGCTGTTTGTGCTGGCCGCGGGCGCCGCCTCGGCGACGGCCCGGCAGGACTGGACGGTGTTTTTTGCGGCACGCGCCGCGGAATTTGAATCGCTTGGCGGCCCCGCCAACGCCGCGTTTGCCGGCCTGCTCAAATGGCTGGACGAGCACCTGGTTTTTGTGGGCTACGGCCTGCTGTTCCAGGCCGCCCTGTTCGCGGCGTCGGTTCAGGCCGCGCTGTTTTTCGGCTGGCTCCGCGCAGCCGCCGGGGAGGGCTCCGGGCCCCTCCCGGAGGGCCGTTTCCGGACCATGCGCCCCCCGGAGTGGCTGGTGTGGGCGGTGATCCTGGCGCTGGTGGCGTGGCTGGTGGACAACCGCTGGCCCAGCGACACCGTGCGGGTCGCCGCGTGGAACGGCGCCGTGGCCCTGGGCGCGGTGTACTGGCTCAACGGGCTCGGCATTCTGCTGTGCGCCATGGAGGCGTTCCGCTTCCGGCCCGGGCTGGTGGTGCTGGTTCTGGCCCTGGTGTTTCTGCTGTCCCAGCAGCAGCTGCTTGTGCTGGTGGGGCTGGTGGACATCTGGTTTGACCAGCGGCTGGCCGCGGCGCGGCTCGCCGAGGCGTGGCGGACGCGGCGCGACCGCCGCAACGACGACGAAGACGAGTAACGAACGGCGCGCGCGCGGCCCCCGGCCGCCGCGCGAAAGAACACAAAGGGAGTGGTGACCATGAACGTCATCCTGTGCGAGAACATTGAGAACCTCGGCGTGATGGGCGACCGGGTGAGCGTGGCCGACGGCTACGCGCGGAACTTCCTGATCCCGCGGAAACTCGCGGTGCCGGTGGACACGGCGTCGGCCAAGCAGATCCAGCACGAGCTGGGCATCATCAAGCGGCGCGAGGAGAAGCGCCGCACCGAGATGACCGCCGTCGCGGACCAGATGCGCGGCCTGACCCTCGAGTTCCACATGCGGGCCGGGGAGGAGGACCGGATCTTCGGGTCCGTCACTGCCCAGATGATCGCCGAGAAGCTGGCCGAGGCCGGCCACGCGGTCGGCAAGAAGTCCGTCCTGCTCCAGGAGCCCATCAAGGCGCTCGGCATCTTCACCGTCTCGGTGAAGCTCTTCCCCGGCGTCGAGACCGAGGTCAAGGTCTGGGTCATGGGCCTGGAGAACGAGGTCACCACTTCCGAGGCCGAGGCCGAGGAGGAGGATGACGAGGACGACGACGAGGACGACGACGACGAATTCTGAACCGGGGGCGTTCCATGAGTGCGACTCCGAGGAAAAAGACGCCCGCCGGCCCCGCCGGCGGCGTCGCCTTTGACCGGGTTCCGCCCAGCAGTGTCGAGGCGGAGCGGTCCGTGCTGGGGTCCATCCTCATCAGCCCGCAGGCCGTCGGCCAGGCGGTCGAGATTCTCGGGTCCTCGGGCGAGGCCGCCTTCTACGTGCCCGCCCACCAGATCATCTACGACTCCTGCGTCGAGCTCTACCGCAGAAACTTCCCCGTCGACCTCGTCACCCTCACGGACGAGCTGGTCCGCACGGGCCGCCTCGACGCCGTGGGCGGCGCCACCTACCTCTCCGAGCTTTCCGGGGTGTCCCCCACCTCGGCCAACCTCGAATACTACGCCCGGATGGTGCAGGACGCCGCGATCCTCCGCAGCCTCATCACCGTCTGCGGCAGCGTCAGCGCGCAGGCCTACAGCCGCGAGGACTCCGCCGACGAGGTGCTCCAGACCGCCGAGCAGGCCGTCTTCGCCCTCAGCCAGACCCGCCAGAACAGCCCCGTCCACCCCCTGAACGAGCTTCTCAACGAGGGCGTGAGGCAGCTCGAGGAGAAGATCAAGAACAAGACCAGCGTCACGGGGGTGCCCACGGGCTTTCCGGACCTCGACAAGCTGCTCTCCGGGCTCCAGCCCTCCGACATGGTCGTGCTCGCGGCCCGGCCCTCCCTTGGCAAGACGGCCCTCTCGCTCAACATCGCGGCCCACGCCGCGATGAACAGCGGCAGCCGGGTGCTCATTTTCAGCCTCGAAATGGCCAAGGAGCAGCTCGTGCAGCGCCTGCTGTGCATGGTCGGCGGCATCGACACCCAGCGCCTGCGCGACGGGTTTCTCGCCGAGCGCGAGTTCCCCAAGGTGCAGGACGCCTGCAACCGCCTGCTCGGCGCCCAGATATTCATCGACGAGTCCGCCGGCCTCACGCCCCTTGAGCTGCGTTCCAAGGCGCGCAAGACCGCCCTCAACAACCGCAGGCCCCCCGTTGACGGGCGCGAGGACCACGGCCTCGACCTGGTCATCATCGACTACCTGCAGCTCATGCACATCTCCGGCCGCGCCTCCGAAAGCCGGCAGACCGAGATCTCCGAGATCAGCCGCTCCATCAAGGGGCTTGCCCGCGAGCTCCACGTGCCCGTCATCGCCCTGTCCCAGCTCAGCCGCGAGGCCGAAAAGGACGACAGCGGCACGCCCAAACTCTCGCACCTGCGCGAGTCGGGCGCCATCGAGCAGGACGCCGACGTGGTCCTGATCCTCTCCCGCCCGCCGCTCAAGGAGCGCACGGCGGGCCGCGAAAACGTCATGTGGGTCAACATCGCCAAGCAGCGCAACGGCCCCACCGGCCGGGTCGAGCTGCTGTTCCAGAAAAACGTGCAGCGCTTCGTCCCCTTCGCGTCCGACACCGACGCGCCCGGGGCCGGGGCCGCCGTTGCCGCGCCCTCGCAGGTCCCCGACGCCTTCGACATGGAGGCCGATGGCTACGGCGAGGACGACGTCCCCTTCTGAGGCCCCCCGGGGCCGCGCCAACCACCGCCCCGCGCGCCGGGGCGCAACATCAAACAGGAAAAAACGAAAGGAAAGACGAGGATGTTCAAGGGCTCCTATGTGGCGCTGGTGACGCCGTTCAAGCAGAACATGGAGGTGGACTTCGAGGCCTACGGCCGCCTCATTGACTTCCACCTGGAAAAGGGCACCGACGGCATCGTCCCGTGCGGCTGCACCGGCGAGGCCGCCACCCTCTCCCACGACGAGCAGAAGCGGTGCATCCGCTTCACCGTCGAGCGCGTGGCCGGGCGCGTCCCCGTCGTCGCGGGCACCGGGTCCAACAACACCGCCGAGGCCGTCGGCCTCACGAAGTACGCCGCCGAGGCCGGCGCCGACGGCGCCCTCCTCATCACGCCCTACTACAACAAGCCCACGGCCGCCGGGCAGATCGCCCACTACCGGGCCGTGGCCGCCGCCGCCGACATCCCCATCATGCTCTACAACGTGCCCGGCCGCACGGGCGTCAAGATGGAGCCCGCCACCGTCGCCGAGCTCAGCCGCACGCCGAACATCACGAGCATCAAGGAGGCCTGCGGCAGCGTGGACCAGGTCACGCAGATCATCAGCCTCTGCGGCATCACCGTCCTCTCCGGCGACGACAGCCTCACCCTGCCCATGATGGCCGTCGGCGCCACCGGCGTCGTGTCCGTCGCGGCCAATGTGGCCCCCGCCGAGGTCGCGGCCCTCTGCCGCCAGGCCGCCGCGGGCGACTACGCCGCCGCGCGCGAAACCCATTACCGGCTCGCCGCCCTCTTCAAGGGCCTCTTCATCGAGACCAACCCCATGCCCGTCAAGGCGGCCCTCGCCCGCATGGGCCTCATCGAGAACGTCCTGCGCCTGCCCCTCGTCCCCCTGACTGAAAGCAAGCAGGGCGAGCTGGACCGCATTCTGAAGGACCTCTCCCTCCTCTGATGACAATCCGCCCCCGAGCGGGATTTGGAAAAGACGGCCTGCGGGGCGCGCCTTCGGGCGCGCCCCCTTCGCCGTTCACTGGGTTGAGGCGATGGTCCAGGCAAACCACGCCTGGGCGGCGTAGTACAGCGGCAGGCCCACGAGCCGGTTCACGAAACCGGGCCGCACGAAGCGGTCCCGCGCCACGAAGAAATCCGACGCGTAGAACAGCAGCGCCGCCGCCAGCAGCTCCAGGCTCCGCAGGTCGGCCACCGTGCCCGCCGCCAGCGCGACCATCAGCGTGATCACCGCCATGTACGCCAGCACGGGGACGCGCATGTCGCCCAGGTGCGGCTTCAGATAACGCGCCACGCCCAGCGACACGGGCAGCGCCAGCGCCCCCCCGATGACGGCCCCCGCCGGTGCCACGCCCTGCACCAGGAACGCCGCGCAGTACGCCAGATGCGCGAGGAAGAACGCCGCCATCCCCATCAGGAAGATGTTGCGGTTGCGCGAGATCAGGAAGAAGTCCCCCCACCACGAAAAGCCCAGCGCCGCCAGCATCACCAGCCCGTAGGCGCTGTGGAGCCCCCCCGCCGCCACCCCCAGGGCGATGAACCCCGTCGAGGCGACAATCTTGAACAGCCCGGCCGCGTGGTGCCCCAGCGGCTCCGAGGCCAGCATCAGCGCCAGCCCCACGGTCATCAGCAGGATGCAGAATGTCATGACCCGCCCTCCATCCGGCCCGTTCCCCGTCTCAGGCCGGGGTCTCCGGCCCCTCCAGAAGCATCGCCACGCCCGTGCTCGTGCCGATCACGTTCGCCCCCGCCTGCAGCATCACCAGCGCGTCGCCCCACGTGCGCACGCCCCCGGCCGCCTTCACGCCCAGCCGGTCGCCCACCGCCTCCCGCATCAGCGCCACGTCCTCCGCCGTCGCCCCGCCGGGGCCGAACCCCGTCGCCGTCTTCACAAAAGCCGCCCCCGACCGCAGCGCCATCTCGCACACCATGACCTTCTCGTCCCGGCTCAGGCAGCCCGTCTCCAGGATCACCTTCAGCGAAACCCCCTTCACCGCCGCCGCCACCGCCGCGATCTCCCGCTCCACAAAGTCAGGATACCCCGACTTCAGCGCCCCGAGGTTGATCACCATGTCCAGCTCCCGCGCGCCGTTCTGCACCGCCTCCTTCGCCTCCTCCACCTTCATCCGCGCCGTCGCCGCCCCCAGCGGAAACGCCACGCACGCGTCCACCAGCACATGCGTCTCCCGCAGCAGCTTCGCGCAGAACGTCACCCAGGCCGGGTTCACCGACACCGCGCGGAACCCGTGCTCCGCCGCCTCCGCGCACAGCTGCCGCACCTCCGCCTCCGTGGCGTGGGAGCGCAGCAGCGTATGGTCAATCCTCCGGGCCATGTCGGCGCGCGATATCAAGGCAAGAACTCCCAAAAAACAGGGTTCATCCGCCCCCGTCACCCCGGCCCATGATACCACGAACCCTCCCGCCGCCGGAAACCGCCCCCCCGCCCGGCGTTGACTCACGCGGCCCGGCCCCCTATCATGGCGGTGCGCGGCGGCGCGCGGCGAAAGGAGCGCGGTTGGAGATGACCCTGGCCGAGGCGGCTGGAAAAGCGGCGGCGTCCCTGGTGGCGCTCGGCCTGCTGATGCTCGCGGGAGAGGCCCTTCTGGGGCGGGTCCGCGCGCTGCGCGCCCTGTTTCTGCCCGCCGCGGTGGTGTCGGGGGGGCTGGGGCTGCTGCTGGGGCCGCAGGTGCTGGGGGCGGCGGCGGCGTCGCTGCTGGGGGCGGGGCATCCGCTGGCCGGGGGGCTCTTCCCGGAGTGGGTGCCGGCCTTCTGGGCGGCCCTGCCCAAATTCCTGATCACGGTGGTCTTCGCGGGCCTGCTGCTCGGCGGGCCGATTCCCCCCGCGCGGGAGGTCTGGCGGCGGTCCGGCCCGCAGATTCTCCACGGGTACACCCTGGCCTTCGGCCAGTACGCCCTCGCCTTTCTCGTGGTGGTGCTGTTCCTGGCGCCGCGCCTCGGCGTGGACCCGTCCGCCGGGGCGCTGATCGAGATCGCCTTCACCGGCGGCCACGGCACGGCGGCGGGCATGGCGCCCAGTTTTGAGCTGGCCGGATTCCCCGAAGGGCGCGACCTGGCCCTGGGCCTCGCCACCGTGGGCATCGTGGCGGGTGTCGTGCTGGGCACACTCTACATTAACATAGCCGCCCGCACCGGCTGCGTTCCCCTGGCATGCCTTGAGGCCGCCGCCGCCCCGGAGGGGGAGTCCGCCGCCCCGGATGAGCCGGTGTGCGGCCCCGCGGACGGCGCCCAGGACGGCGGCGCGGACATCCTGACAATCCAGCTGGCCCTGCTCGCGCTGGCGGTGGCCGTGGGCTGGGCGCTCCGGGAGGGGCTGGTGCTGCTGGAGGCCCGCACCTGGGGCGCGTGGACGGAAACGCCGCTCATGCCCCTGGTTCCCCTGTTTCCCCTCGCCATGATCGGCGGCGTGGGGGTGCAGGTAGCCCTGGCGCGTCTGGGCCTGGGCGGTCTTGTGCACCGCGGGCTGTTGCACCGGGTCACCGGAGCGGCCCTCGACTTCCTAATTGCGGCCGCCCTGGCCACCGTGTCCCTCCGCGTGATCGGGGGGCACTGGGAGACCTTCGCGGTCCTGTCGCTCACCGGCCTCTGCTGGTCCGTGTTCGCCTTCTGGGTCATCGCCCCGCGCATGATCCCGGGGCGCTGGTTCGAGCGGGCCCTGGCCGACATGGGCCAGTCCACCGGCGTCGTGGCCACGGGGCTGCTGCTTCTGCGGGTCGCCGACCCCCGCAACCGCACCGGCGCCCTCGAGGCCTTCGGGTGCAAACAGCTCCTCTTCGAGCCCTTTGTTGGCGGCGGGCTGGTCACCGCGCTGTCGGTGCCCCTGACCGTCCAGTTCGGACCCCGGATCATGCTCCTCGCCACATCGGCCCTTACCCTGGCCGCCCTGTGCGGGGGGCTGTGGCTTGCGCGCGGGATTCGCCGCGCCGCCGAAACCGAAAGGAACGCCCCATGAGAACCGCCCTGATGGGGACCATCGTGCAGGCGCTGGCGGGCGCGGCGGCCGCCGCCCCGGCCGGACCCATGGGCGCGTGCGCCCATCGCGGCGATGTGCGCCACGCCCCCGAGAACACCCTGCCCGCCTTCCGGTCCGCCGTGGAGAAGGGCGCCCACATGATCGAGTTCGACGTGGCCGCCACGCGCGACGGGAAACTGGTGCTGATGCACGACGCCACGGTGGACCGGACGACAGACGGCAAGGGCCGCGTGGACGCCCCCTCCTTCGACGGGGGAAATGCGCCCGGGTCGGCGGGAAAGGTGGGGGGGGCAAAAAGAAGGCCCTTTCGGGAGGCTGCGCGGGAAGAGTGCGGGCGCGGTGCGGAACCCGGAGTTTCCCGGAGACGACCCGGAGACGCGGGGTGTCGCGGGCTGTG
>JAKPUV010001213.1 GCA_029554925.1 Candidatus Hydrogenedentota bacterium
GTCCGGCGTGGCGATGATCACCGCGTCCAACTGGTCACCCTCGGCGTCGAACATCTTCCGGTAGTCCGTGTGACGGCGCGCCTTCGGATAGGCGGCGAGGGTGCCGCCCGCGTATTTGAAGTCCACGTCGCACAGGGCGACGATGTTCTCCGTCACGGCGCAGGCATCCACGTTGCCGCGGCCCATGCCGCCCACACCGATGCCCGCGATGTTCATCTTCTCGTTGGGCGACAGTTTCCGCGGCACCACGCGCGCGGCGTTCACGCGGGGCGCGGCGGCGGCGAGGGCGGTGGTGGTGGCTGCGGCCAGAAAGGCCCTGCGGGTGATTCGGTGGGGCTCCATCGCGCGTTCTCCCTGTTGCGGCTCCGGGCGCCGGAGCCCCCACTATATTCCAGAGGCGCGGGCGGGTTCACCCCCGCGCTTGCATTTTGCGGCGCGTCCCCCTAGAGTAGGGGCGCGGCGGGCGGTCCGCCGCGGTGCGGAGAACGGTTCCGGAGACGCAGCGCATGCCGTCTGGAAGACTTGACCGCTTCCGGGGGAGGGCCCGGCGCGTTTTCCTGCACGCGCTGGTTGGCGCGGCCTGTATCGCCTCAGCCGCCGCGCCGGCGGAGAGACTGGTCTTCGCCGGGGACGAAAACTACCCGCCCTTCGAGTTTATGGACGCGGGCACGCCGTCCGGCTTCACGGTGGAGCTGCTGCGCGCGGTGGCCCGGGTGATGAACTTCGACCTGGAAATCCGGCTGCTGCCCTGGGGGGAGGCCCGCCACCTGCTGGAAACAGGGGCGGTGGACGGCCTGACCGGATACGCCTACTCGGCCCAGCGCGAGGAGCTGGCCGATTTCAGCGTGCCCCACAGCCTCCTCATCCACGGGGTCTTCCTCCGGAAGGGAACCACCCTTTCGGGGCCCGAGGGGCTGCGCGGCCGCTCGGTGATCGTGCAGGAGGGGGAGATCATGCACGACTGGATCCTCGCGCGCGGCATCGCGCGGCGGGTGGTCACCGTGCCGGATCCGGAGGACGCCCTGCGGCTGCTGGCCGCGGGGGAGCACGACTTCGCCCTGCTCAACCGGTACCAGGGCCTCTTTCTCTGCGAGCGCCTGGGCCTGTCCAATCTGGATGTCGCGCCGTTCACCCTCAGCGAGTCGTCTTTCTGCTTCGCCGTGGGGGAAGGCCGCGCCGACCTGCTGGGGCGGATCAACGAGGGTTTGCGCATCCTCAAGGCCACGGGGGAATACCGGGACATCTACGAGAAGTGGCTGGGGGTGCGCGACCGCACCTTTCTTCAGAGGCACCTGGCCAAGCTCTTCGCC
>JAKPUV010001214.1 GCA_029554925.1 Candidatus Hydrogenedentota bacterium
GTGCGCGTGTCCTGGGAACAGGCCGCCGCCTTCTGCGAATGGCTCTCGGCGCGGACGGGCCGCCGCTTCGCCCTGCCCACGGAGGAGCAGTGGGAGTACGCCTGCCGCGCGGGCACGGCCACCCCGCTCTGGTACGGCACCAACGACAGCGACTTCAGCGCGTGCGAGAACCTCTCCGACGCCACGCACCACACGGTGTTCTATCCCCACGTGCCCACGGCGCTCCCACCGTGGCGCGCCTCCGAGACCCGTTTCGACGACCGCTGGCGCGTCTCGGCCCCCGTCGGCACCTTTGCGGCAAACCCGTGGGGGCTCCATGACATGCACGGCAACGTCGCCGAGTGGACCGCGTCAGACTATCCCGCCGGCGGCGGGACCACGCGCAAAGTCGTCCGGGGCGGCTCCTGGCTCGACCGCCCCAAACGCGCCCGCGCCGCCTTTCGCAACCACTACGAGAAGACGCAGACCATCCACGATGTGGGCTTCCGCGTGGTGGCGGAGGAGTAGGAACACTCAACGCAGAGACGCAGAGGGCGCGGAGAGTCAGGTCAGGCCGTTCACTATGCGCCTGACGCCATCCGCCAGCATGGGTTCGTGGAAGTTGATGTTCAGTCCCAGCCGGATTCCTGTGAGCCGCAGATAGGTGAGCGTTTTGGCGTGGTCCTTCTTGGTCATCTCCTCCTTCGCCTTCACATCCACAATCACGGGGTTCTCGACAATCAAGTCCAGCCGCAGATCCGTGGACAGTTTCACGCCCTTGTATGCGATGGGAACCCCTTTCTGGCGTTCAAAGGCCAAGCCACGCAGGTGCAACTCATGGCAAAGCGCCTCCTCATACACCCCTTCAAGCAGCCCTGGCCCCAGCGCGCGGTGTACTTCAATCGCCGCGCCAATGATGCGGTCGGAAACATCATTCTCATGCATCTATTTCCCTCCCTCCGCGTTCTTTGCGTTCTCTGCGTCTCCGCGTTGAGTCTTCCCTATCCCTCCAGCGACCAGCCCCTGCGGTAGGGCGGATTCACGAGTTCCTCCGCCTCCTTGCAGTTGGTGACGCGCCCGGCCGCGCCGTCCCATTCGAGGCGGCGGTCCGGGAGGCGGATGGCCACGACGCCCAGCAGCACCATCTCGGTGAGCGCGCCGCCGTACTCAAAGTTCGAGGACGCGGGCTCGCCGGTCTTGCAGGCGCGGATCCAGTCGCGCTCGTGGGCGCCATCGGTCTGGGGAATGCGCGGAATGGATTCGGGGGGCTGCGGGGCCTCCTTGGCGAAGGCCTCGGGCAGCAGGTGGACGCCGCCCGCGCCGTGGGACCCGTGGCGGATGAACCCCTTCTCCCCAATGAACAGCGCGCCGTTCGTGCCGAAGTCGTAGTCCGCGGGGAGTCCGTCCGGAACGGGCGGCTTGAGCCTGCCGTCGTACCAGGTCAGGGCGACGGGCGGCATGTCGCCCCGGGCGGGGAACTGGTACCGCACGACGCAGGCGCGGGGGTAGGTCTCCGCGCTAATCTCGGGCTCGTAGTGTGTCGTGGTCGCCTGCACGCTGGCGGGCTGCCCGAGGTCGAGGGCCCAGAAGGCCGGGTCGAGGATGTGGCAGCCCATGTCGCCGAGCGGCCCGGTGCCGAAATCCACGAAACCGCGCCAGGACATGGGATGGTAGATCGGGTGATACGGCCGCTTCTTCGCGGGACCGAGCCACAGGTCCCAGTCCAGCGAGTCGGGAATGGGCGGTTTCTCCTTCGGGCGCGCCATGATCGGGAAATCCGACCACGGGTCGCCGCCCACGGGCCGGTCGCTCCACGCGTGCACCTCGCGGATGGGGCCGATGACCCCGGCCTGCACCCATTCCCGGCAGCGGCGGATGGCGTCGGAGGAGTGCCCCTGGTTGCCCATCTGCGTCTGCACGCCCGCCTCGCGGGCGGCCCGGGTGAGGGCGCGCGCCTCGGCGACGCTGTGCGTGAGCGGCTTCTGGCAGTACACATGCTTCCCGCGGCGCACCGCCTCCATGGCGATGACGGCGTGGGTGTGGTCCGGCGTGGCGATGATCACCGCGTCAATCTGGTCGCCCTCGGCGTCGAACATCTTCCGGTAGTCCGTGTGGCGGCGCGCCTTCGGATAGGCGGCGAGGGCGCCCCCCGCGTACTTGGAGTCCACGTCGCACAGGGCCACGATGTTCTCCGTGACCGCGCACGCGTCCACGTTGCCGCGGCCCATGCCGCCCACGCCGATGCCCGCGATGTTCATTTTCTCGTTCGGAGACAGTTTTCGCGGCACCACCCGCGCGGCGTTCACGCGCGGCGCGGCGGCCGCGAGGGCGGTCGTGGTGGCTGCGGCCAGGAAGGCCCTGCGGGTCAGACGGTGCGTGTCCATTTCGTTGTCTCCTGTTGCGGCCCCGGGCGCCGGAGCCCCCACTATATTCCAGGGGGCCGGGCGGGTTCACGCCCCGCGCTTGCATTTTGCGCCGCGCCCCCCTAGAGTAGGGGCGCGGCGGGCAGTCCGCCGCGGTGCGGAGAACGGTTCCGGAGACGCAGCGCATGCCGTCGGGAAGACTTGACCGCTTCCGGGGGAGGGCCCGCCGGGTTTCCCTGTCCGCGCTGGTCTGCGCGGCCTGTCTCGCTTCGGCCGCCGCGCCGGCGGAAAAAGTGGTCTTTGCGGGGGATGAAAACTACCCGCCCTTCGAGTTCATGGACGCGGGCGCCCCGTCCGGCTTCACGGTGAAGCTGCTGCGCGCGGTGGCCCGCGTGATGAACTTCGAGCTGGAAATCCGGCTGCTGCCCTGGGGGGAGGCCCGCCATCTGCTGGAAACGGGGGCGGTGGACGGCCTGACCGGATACGCCTACTCAACGCAGCGCGAAGAACTGGCCGATTTCAGCGTGCCCCACAGCCTGCTCATCCACGGGGTCTTCCTCCGGAAGGGAACCACCCTTTCGGGGCCCGAGGGCCTGCGCGGCCGCTCGGTGATCGTGCAGGAGGGGGAGATCATGCACGACTGGATCCTCGCGCGCGGCATCGCGCGGCGGGTGGTCACCGTGCCGGATCCGGAGGACGCCCTGCGTCTGCTGGCCGCGGGGGAGCACGACTTCGCCCTGCTCAACCGGTACCAGGGCCTCTTTCTCTGCGAGCGCCTGGGCCTGTCCAATCTGGATGTCGCGCCGTTCACCGTCAGCGAGTCGTCGTTCTGCTTCGCCGTGGGGGAGGGCCGCGCCGACCTGCTGGGGCGGATCAACGAGGGTTTGCGCATCCTCAAGGCCACGGGGGAATACCGGGACATCTACGAGAAGTGGCTGGGGGTGCGCGACCGCACCTTTCTTCAGAGGCACCTGGCCAAGCTCTTCGCC
>JAKPUV010001218.1 GCA_029554925.1 Candidatus Hydrogenedentota bacterium
GCCGCGGAAGCGCCCCCGGCGGAGAAGCCCAAGGGCCAGTACCGCAGCTTCCCCATCTTCACCGGGTCCCTGCGCGCGCCCTCGCCCAACGCGGCCACCCACAAGCTGATCGGCGGCGTTGAACGGCAGGGGCTGCGGGACGCCCTGACGCGCCCCATCGAGTTTGGCGAGCCCGGCCTGGGCTTCACGCCGCCGGACTGGACGGAGCCCCTGCGCGATCTCGAGGCCGACAAGATGACCACGGACCTGGCTACCGGCAAGACCGTGATGCGCGACAACGTGCGGCTTCGGCTGGGCGAGATGGCCTTCCAAAGCGACCAGTTCTCCTATTCCGACGAGCAGGGCAGCTACGACGCCGAGGGCCATGTCGTGGTCAGCCAGCATGACTCCAAGCTCACAGCGGACTACCTCTCCTATGCGACGCCCGACGAGCAGGCTGTGGAGCGCTCCCTCGTGCTGGAGCCCCGGAACGAGCAGGACATGGCCAAGAAGCGCCTCTCCATGGGGCGCATCACGGGGCGCAACCTTCATGTGAGCGAGCCGACGCGCGAGCTGCGGGCCGAGGAGGTGGACTACGACTTCTCTGCGCAGAGGGGCACCCTCACAAAGGCCCGGGGCCGCGCCGCCTACTTCTACTACTCCGCCGACAAGCTCCAGATTCTGGGGCCCGAGGAGTTCATCGCCGAGAACGCCTGGTTCACCACCTGCCCCGGCGACCCGCCGGGCTACCGGATTCTGGTCAAGGAGCTGCACGTAGAGCAGGGCGAGGCCGTCGCCGGAAAGGGGGCGCGGCTCGCGCTGGGCAATTTCCAGACCCCCTTCGCCCTGCCCATCTGGGGCAGCAAGGCCGGCCCCTATCCCTGGTCCCTGGACTTCGACTCGGGGCGGCACGCGGAGACGGGCTACTACCTCAACCTGGGCCAGCAGTTCCAGCTCTCCAAAGAGCTTTCCCTCGGCCCGCGGATCATGCCGACCGAAAAGGAGGGCGTGGGCCTGGGCGGCGACATCTATTACGACTACATGAAGACGCCCTCGTCGCGGCTGTACCGGACCGCCGGCGAGTTCCACGGACTGCAGACCACCGAGAACAGGGGGTATCTCGCCTGGTACAACCGCTTCGAGCCGAACAGGGACCTCGTCCTGCGGATGCAGGCGGAGCAGTGGTCGGACGAGGAGTTCTACAAGGACTTCTTCTACGAGCAGTACCGCCACCGCAGCGAGCCGCGCACCTTTGCCAACGCCACCCTGCGCAGGGAGGATTTCATCGCCACGGGCACCGCGCGGATCAACACCCACTCCTGGGTGGGCGAGACGGAGCGCCTCCCCGAGGGGACCTTCCACCTTCTGGAGCGCCCGCTGGCGGACCGGCTGATGTTCTCCTTCGACACCGTGAACGGCTACAACGACCGCAACCCCGGGCGGGAGTACGGCGCGCGGTCGGTGAACATCGCGCGGCTGTCCTACGACTGGGACGCGGCCCCCTGGCTTTCCGTGACCCCCTTCTACGAGCTGGAGGGGGCCTGGTACCAGCGCGAGCGCAACAGCGACGACAGCGCGTCGCGCGTCTCCAACACCGCCGGGGTGACCCTCCAGACCCGCCTGCACCGCGAGTTCCCCGGGTTCTGGGGGTTCTCCGCCTTCAAGCATGTCATTCTGCCCTCGGTCACCTACTCCTACCGGCCCGAGCCCACCCTGGCCGCCGTGGACGCCCCCCGCTTCGACTCCCTGGACAACGTGTACGGCAGAAGCCGCCTGGAGACCAAGCTGACCAACGTCCTTTACGGCCGCGACGCGGAGACGAACGACGTGTGGCAGGCCGCCCGCCTGACCCTATACCAGGGGAACGACTTCTGGAACGACACCCGCAAGGCGGACGACTATGAGGCCGAGCTGGACCTGCGGCCCCGGCCCTGGTGGGGCATGCAGCTGGCGGGCGAGCGCCACGACACGCGCCGCCCCGAGTCCCTGCTGGAGGAGAACTACCTGGAGAACCGCTTCTACAAGGCCTATGAGCGCGCCACCGGCAGGGTGCTCAACGAGCGCGCCGCCGACCTCAACCTGCGCTACGCCGACTACACCCGCCTGCTGACGCAGCTCTACTACGACAACACGGTGGTCGGCGGGCGCTTCAACACGCGCATCGGCTTCGCCTACTCGGACACGGACGGCAACATCTACAACCGCGACGTGCTGTACGGCCTGGGATACCGCCTGTCGGAGAACTGGGGCGTGAGCTTCGAGCACATCTACGACCTGAACGGCGACGAGATGCGCAGCCAGACCTACGAGATCCGCCGGAGCTTCAAGTGCTGGGAGACCGCCCTGCGCTTCCGCGACCGGCAGAGCGGCTTCGACGTGAACATGGAGATCAGCCTCACCGCGTTCCCCGACACGGCGATCGAGTTCTGACGCCTCAGACCGCCGGACCGAACACCCAGCGGCAGGTCCACTCGTGGCACACGCCCCACGGCGCCTGCAGGCACTCCCACGAGGAGTACAGGGAAACGGCGCACAGCAGCGCCGCCGCCGCCCAGAACAGCGCGCCCCGGGGCCGCGCGAAAAGGGGCGGCGCCATCAGCAGCAGCGCGGGCACCGCGCACAGGTGCCAGCGGAACCCGTAGCTCGCGCCGCCGTAGTTGTTCGTCGAGGCGACGTAGTAGGCCGTCAGGACGATGAAGGCCGCCAGGCACGCCCACACAAAGGCCGGGCGGCCGCGTCCCCGCAGGGCGGCCCCCGCGCCGCACAGCCCGAGCAGGGTGACCGGGAACAGCGAAAACACGCCGAACCGGCCGGCCACCGCGTGGAACAGATACACCCCGCGCGGCTCGTTCAGCCCGTCAATGCCCAGCGGATGCCGCCACAGCGACTCCTCGAACATGTAGACCTCGGGACGGGTCTGCACCGGCATCAGGCTGCCCGTCGCCGCGAACATCATTCCGAAGTGCGCCGCCAGCGGCGGCAGCAGCCCCGCGCCCATCCAGAAAGCCGCGCGCACCCCCCCCCGGAGCAGCAGGAAAGGCGAAAGCAGGGCCGGAAACACGGCCGAGGGGAGGTCAAAGGCAAAGGCGAGCCCCCAGCAAAACCCATACAGCAGGAAATGGGGCCAAGACGGTGTGAGGCCGCCGGTGGCCGCACCCGCGGCCACATAGAAGCACGCGCACAGCGCGGCGACGGCGGGAACATGGTTGTTCAGCTGGGAGGCATACCCGAACAGCGGCGTGGCAAAAGTGAAGGCCGCCACCAGAAACAGCCAGGGCCCCCGCCCGGGCACCAGAAAGCGCAGGGCCGCCGCAAACAGCACGACCGCCGCCGCGAAGGGAAGCTGGCAGAGCGTGAAGATCACCAGCACCAGGAAGGGCCTGAGGGTGTCCGGGTCGGCCAGATCCCATCCGGCCGCCGCCCGGAGGACGGCGTATTCGGCGGTCATCAGCATGGGCAGCAGCGGCGGCTTGCTGGAGAGGATCCGCCCGTTCACCCGCACCCGGTCCACCGTCTGCTCGAAGGGGTTGGGGGGGGCCTCCGGCGGGCGGTCTATCCGCCAGGTGTGGTCGTGCGCCAGGGAGTACACCGTGGCCAGGCGGCTGTTCACCGTCTCCCCGGCGAAAATGCCGGGCCGCAGGGCGAACTGGGCGGCGAGGGCAAGCGCGGCCAGCACGGCCGCCGCGGCCAAACGCCCCGCCCGGCCCTCCCCACCCCGCGCCGAGACGTCCTCCACGGGACTACTCCGTGTCCCGGCCGGTGATCTTGGAAATCATGCGGGCGAACCAGCCCGGCTGGGCCTCGGGGGCCACGCGTTGCTCCTCCTCGCGCCGGGGCACCCATTCGCCGTTGAGAAACTCCTCGGTCTTGTCGGCGACGAAGAGGCTGCCCACGCGGCGCCAGCGGCCGTTGCGCAGCTCGTAGTTGAGCATTTCCGTGCCGGTGTCACGGAAGAAGTTCGCGTCCTCGGCGGCCTCCCCCCGGCTGCGGTGCATGCGCGTGCTGTGGCGCACCTTCGCGACGCGCACCTCGCCCGAAAGCGGCCGGATGCGCGAGTCGTTGTCGCGCAGCACGATCTCCATGCCCCCGGCGCCGGACGGGTACTCCACATACTCGCGGAAGTAATAGGGACGGCGGCGCACCATGTCGGGGCCGGCGGCGGAGCCCCGGCCCGCCTCGGCCTGCAGGTGCTTCTCCACGATGCCGCGAAGGGCGGTCTCGGCCTCCTCCCGGGACGCGCCGGAAACCGCCTCCGCGGAGGGGTCGTCCTGCACTATGGTTCGTCCGCCCCCGAAACATCCCGAAAGCGCGGCCGCCATGGCCAGCGCCAGCAATCCCGCCGTAGCACGAAAACCCATTGCCGTTCATCCTTTCCCGGGCCTGGCCCGAAAACCGTCCGCTTCTGTCGGACCTCGTTCGAAGGGGTATTATGACAGAAACCGTGGATAGTTTGAAAAACACGTCCCCCGCGTCCCGGTATCGCGCCGAAAGGCGAAGAGGGGTCACATGCTCGAAACGGGGGACATGGTGCGCGCCATCAGGGTGCGCGGGGTACCGTTCTCCGAGGCGACCTTGGTGTCCTCCAGACGCACAAAGGTGGACCCCACCTTCTTCACCAGGAAGCGGTCCTGCAGGAGCTCGCCCTCGGCGACGGTCTGCTCCTTTTCCGAAAGGTAGGAGTTGTTGAGGCGGAAGACGGCCTTCCCCCCCTCGCCCTCCGTGCTGGTGAGCACAAACTTGAAATAGGCGAGCTCCCGGTTGACCCGGTCAAGGAGCTGGGTCGTCTTGGGATCCGAATCCATCATCCCCACACGATTGATGAGGGCCGAGGCCTTGTCGAGCTTCTCCTGGGAAAAGGGCACGCAGCCGAGTCCGGCCTCCACCTCGCTGATGACCTGGAGGCGCACCTTCTCCAAAATGGCGCGGTTCTCCGGCGTGTCATTGTGCCGCAGCGCGGTGAGGGCCTCCTCGACACACTCCACCGACGGCGTGCCCGAGGCCAGCATTTCCAGCGCCTTGTTGGGGTAAACGAATCCCTCGGGCGTGTTCCGCGCGCGCATCTCCTTGATGCGGGCGACGGCGAAGTTCGTGCCAAGAAAAAGAATCACGAGGCCCGCGGTGATGGCGCCGAAGAGGAACACCTTTCTCCCGATCTCCCGGGAGCGCGCGGCGGCCTGCTTGCGCGCCTTGATCTGCGACGGGGTGGCGGGGCGGGCGCCCAGATCGGCGAGCCCGCTGTGCATGGGATCCAGGGGCGGCAGTCCGGACTCCTCCTTGGGGGCATCCTGTCCGGTCCGCTTGCGGCCGAGCCAGGACGCCTTCCGCTCCTCCTCCTCGCGGGCCCGTTCCGCCGCGGCCTGCTCCTCCGTCATGAAACTCTTGAGCGCCTCCATGACGTTCCCGGAGACGGTGTAGGTGGAGGAGTCCTCCCCCCCGAGGTCCTGCACCGTGAGCGTCTCCACCTCCTTGCGGGGTTTGCCGACGGCGGCCCCGCAGAACCGGCAGCGGTTGGCCAGAATGCTGATTGGCATGCGGCATTCCGGACACAGCCTCAACGGGTCCTTCTCGCTCATCCGCTCGTGCTCAGACGTCATACTTCACTCCCTCTCGTCTTCCTCTGCCGCCGGACGCGCGGCCCGGCGGGGAGCCCCCGCGGCCGCCGGCCGTCCGGCAAAAACGCGCGCGATCTCCCGCACTTTTAGCATACCCGTTCTAGGCAACAAATGCAAGCGTCAGCGGGGGCCCTGACCCATCGGTTTCAGGGAGAAGACACGCGTCTCGCCGGTGCGCAGGGGCAGGACGAACTCGTCCTTCTGGGCCCATCCCACCGCCGGGTCAAAGAGGTCCTGCACGTCGCAGTAGTCGGGAAGCAGCACGGACCGTTTGCCGGACTCGGCGCCGTGAAGCGCCAGCAGGCCCGGGCCCGCGTAGACGGGATCGAAGTAGTTCGCCTCACCGGGCGCGATGAAGAGCGGCTCTTCCAGTATCCGCAGGATCTCCGCCAGGATGGCCGGGCCCACGCCGGGGTCCGCAAGATAGATGGAGGTCCACTCCCCGTTCACGGACTTCACTGCCAGACTTGTCTTGCCGCTGTCCGCGTAGCGCGCGAGCGCGTCGGCGCCCTCGTCCTCAATGTGAAAGAGCGGGTCCCACGACCCCGCCGCCCCAAACGGCGCGTCCTGCGCCAGGAACTGGCCGGACAGGCTGAACAGGGACCCCGGGGCGGCCGCCCCCTCGAAGGCGCGCACCCCCATGCCCGTGACGGCGGCGATGTTCTCCGCCGACGAAACGTCCCCGTCGAAGTACCCCGGCGCATACAGCCAGACCACGCTCGCGCGCTCCCGCGCGAAGCGGTCATGAAGCCGCTCCCGGGCTTCGGCGTCGATGCGGAAGGCGTTCAGGAACAGCCAGACCCGCGAGGGCCCGGCGCGCTCCTCCAGCACGTCCTGCAGGAGGACAAACCGGGTGCGCACCCCCGCCCGCAGCGCCGCATCGCGCCCGCCGGCAACCAGCAGGGCATTCAGCGGCCCGGCGCAGCGCTGCACGGCGCGGGACGCCTCGTCCACCACCACCGTCACCCCCGCGGGCGACTCCTCCTCGGGCGGCGCGGCGGCCTGTTCCGCCCGCGCGGCGCAGACCTCCCGCATCTTTCCGAAGAGCCGCCACTGTTCCCTGTCGAGCAGCCAGCCGTCGCCCAGCGGATCCGCCCAGGCCAGCCCCAGCCCGTCCACAAGCGCCGAGGCGAAGTTCCGTTTCTGCACCTCGAAGATGTCCTCGGCGCGCACACCGCGCATCCGGGCGACCGCGCCCGTGGCCGGGTCCCGCTCCATCCCCGTGCGCGTGTCATCCAGCACGATCCACGTCTTTCCCCGCGCGAGGAGGGAATGCACGGGGCCGGCGTAGCCGCCCGCCCCCCCCATGCCGCGGTCCGACTGCGAGACCGGGCCGATCACCCCGCCCAAGTCGCTGTCCAGCAGGTTGCCCAGGGCGAAATGCCCCGAAACGTTCCCCCCCGCCTCGAAACTGAACCCGTACGGCGCCAGAATGCTCGGGCTGATCATGGACACCTCGACCAAATGCGCGACAAAGGCCGCCAGGGCATCGGCGGTGCTTTCGGAGGTGTACCGCAGATAGTCCGAAAGCGGCCGGTCTTCCGGAAACCGGACAAAGACCTGCCCGGTGTTGTTAAAGTCGGGCAGTTCGGGCAGGGTCACCTCGTCGGCCGACATGCCGGGCCGCCCCCAGGCCTCCCCCAACGCCGCCTCGCCCTGGTAATGGCGCACCAGCCAGTCACGGAACCCCTGGCGGTTCACCTCCGAGCGGTCCCCCGCCTCCGGGAGCGTCCACTGCCCCCCCTCCAGGGCGCACAGGACATACCCCTCGATCCGCCGGCTGACCTCGCCGCCCTCCACCGACTCCACCAGCTTCCGCAGCGCGGCCCGCCCGTCCTCGATCCACTGCTGGGACGCGGTGGAGGGAAACGGTCCCGGGGCGCCGTTTACCGTCATCATTTCCCCCTCGTGCGCCTTTGCCCACGCCGGAGGCGGGTTGAGGTCCACCTGAAGCAGGAAAGAGGCGCGCGGATTCGCCGCCATGACCTGCTTCAGGCGCGCGGTCACGTCGTCCGGGGCGTCCTCGTCCGACCAGACGGGCGCCACCGGCACGATATGGCGGCTGATGCCCGCCTCCGCCGCCATGGAAGCCTCCTCCATCACCGTCGCCCAATCCTCCGGCGCGTCGGGCCGCGCGAAGAAGTACAGCGGCGGTCCCCCGGTGTCCGGCTCCCCCTCGGCCCCCTCGCCGGCGGAGCCGTTGCCCTGCGCCCCGGCACCCGCGACCGGCGCGACAACGGGCGCCGCCTCCTCCGGCACCGACCACTTGCCCACCCACAGCCCCGCCGCGGCGGCAAGCGCCATGACGGCGGCAAGCGCCAGCAGCCGCAGGTAGACCCCCGTGTTTTTAACTTTTCCCGGTTCTGGCATGATGATGCTCTTCTTTCACAAGTCCAATCACGGCGGCGTCACAAAGGCGGCGGGGTCAGCCCCGCCCATTGTCGGGCGGAACGATGGCCCCGTGCATGCGCAGTGTTTTTCCAATCTCCTCCAAAGGGACATTGAGGGGCGTGGTGTTTTCCCGGGCGGCCAGGGCGGCCGCCGCGCCCGCCGCCTGGCCCATGGCCATGCAGGACGCCTGCACGCGCAGCCCGGAGTTCGCCAGCCGGTCGCTGGAAACACAGCGCCCCGCCACAAGGATATTGCGGCTCCTCTTCGGGATGAGCGCCCGCAGGGGAACCGTCGGCACAATGCCCTGCCGCAGCGGTTTGGGGGTGACGCCGCCGCGCGTGTGGAGGTCCACGGGGTAAAAGGCGTAACACACGGCATCGTCAAACATCCTGCCGGAGGTGTAGTCGTCCACCGTGACCAGCGTCTCGCCGTCAATGCGGAAGCTTTCCCGGAAACCGGCCTCCGGCTGCAGGTGCGTCAGACGCCTCTTTTCCCTGCGGACCTTTTCCAAAATGGACTTTCGCCCCGCGAGATTCGCCTCGGTCACCGTGCGGGAGTTCGTCGAATCGGCGCCGTGCACATAGAGGCTTTCCAGGGCGCCCGCCGGACGCCCGGGATCGTCCGGGGTGTCCAGCATGAACAGCATGGAGCCGGGCTGGGTTTCCGCTTCACGCAATCGGGGAAGGTTCAGAAGGCCAACCACTTCCGCCCCGCCGGTGCAGTCAATAATCTGTCTGCAGAACACCCGCCGCCGGGTGCCGAATCCGGCGCATTCGACCATCCACCCTTCGGCCGTCTCCCTGACGCTCTGGGGAAACTCATAGTAGGCAATCCGCACCCCCGCCTGAGCGCACTTTTCCTCGGCAAGCAGGGCGTAGAGAAACGGGTTGACACGGACCTGGTTCATCCAGTGGTGCTCGGGCACCTTGGAAAAGTCGGGCAGGGCTCCACCATCCAGTTCCACGCATTCCCGGACCAGTTCCCAGCCGATGCCCGCGATGATCTGTCTGCCCCAGGCATCAAAAAGTCCCGGAAAGGCGACCCCTCCGGTCGTGGTGGTGCCGCCAAGCTGCGTGCCCCGTTCCACAAGGAAAGTGTCCGCCCCCGCCCTGGCGGATTGAATCGCGGCCATGGTTCCCGCCGCGCCGCCCCCCACAACAAGAACATCCGCATTCGTGGTGACGGTTTCCGCACCGGCGCGTTCGGACTCCGGGGTGTCACCCTGCGATGCGCCCGCCGCAGTGGCGAGAACTGCGCCGGCGGCGGAAAACCGCAGGAGCTCCCGTCTTCCCATGGCGCGTTCTTTCACTAATCCTTCTCCTTTGGACGCGAACACGGGCGTCGCCGGCGCGCGCCGGTTCTAGGAAGAGCGGGACCCGACATAGTCCGCCATTCCCAGAAGGGGCCGCGCGGCGTCGCCCCAGGGGGCAAGAAAGTCTTTGGCCGCGGCCACAAGCCGCGCCCGTTCCTCCGCCGCGCGGTTTCCGTCGAGACCGGCAAGACTGCTTCCGCCGTCTTCGTCCGTCGGGTGCGCGGCGTCAATGATGTCGTCGGAAATCTGGAACGCGAGTCCCAGGGACTCGGCATACCGTTCCAGGCGGCCGCAGACGTCCTCCGGTCCGCCGAAAAGCACGGCGGGCAGCACGGCGGCGGCCACAAACAGCGCGCCGGACTTCTCCCTGTGTATACGCAGCAGGTGCTCGGCGGTTTCAGGCCCCGCCTCGCCCGCGTGCAGGTCAAGGTACTGCCCGCCGCAGAGCCCGCCCACTCCGAGGGCGCCGCGCAGCCGGGCAACGGCGGCGGGCGCGGCTTCGGGCCGTCCGGCGGTTTCGGCGTTTCGCGCCGTCAGGTGGAAGGCCTCGGCAAGGAGCGACACGGCGGCCAGCAGCGCCGTGGCCTCGCCGTAGGCGCGGTGAACAGGGGGAAGGCCCCGGCGCTCCCCGGCGTCGTCCATGCAGGGGAGGTCGTCCAGAATGAGGGAGGCGGCGTGGGCCATCTCGACGGCGCAGGCGGCATCGAGTGCCTCCTCCGCCCGATGCCCAAGCATCTCCGCCACCGCCAGGGTCAGCAGGGGCCGCAGCCGTTTTCCGCCGGGCATCACGGCTGCGCGCATGGCGGCGCACAGCGCCCCGGGTCCGCCGCTGGGCAGGCGTTCCGCCAGCGCGGCCTCCACAAGCCCGCGAAGCCGGGCCAGTTCCTTGTTTTCCAGAAAAGCGCCCACCGTCAGGGGGTGTCCTCTCGTGTTGCGGCCTGTGTCCCCGCACCGCCGTCGGGAACGATGGCGATCCAGCCCCCGTGGTCCGTGTGCTCGCCCGTCTCTTCGGCGGAAAACAGGCGTTCGGCGGCGAATTCCAGCCGTCCGCCGGAAAAATCCAACCACGTCTCAGCGCGTTGGGCCGCCTCCAGCAGGACGGGATCCCGCCCCCCGGCCGAAACGCGCACACGCGACGCGCCCAAAGCAGGATAGCAGTTCACAGAAATGACCCGCAACCCGCCCGGCGGCGCGTCAACCCACGCCCGCGCTGACAGGGGGCGCACTTCGAGGCCGTCCACCTGCCGCGCCGGATACCAGCCGTTTTCGGGAAGCGTCACCGGGGCGCAAAAGAGGCGTTCCAGATGGAACCGCAGGGCCAGGGTTACGGGGGGGGCGCCCGCCGCCCTGCGTTCGCGGCGGTGCCGCCGGGCGGCGGGAATATAAGCCAGCGCCGACACCCACGCCCTCACATGGGACCAGACACGCCAGCCCTCCCCTTCCAGGCAGGCGCGCCCGACGGCGCGCAGTTCCCCGAGCGCCACCCAGGGCAGGGGGGTCAGAAACTGGGCGGGGGTCAGATTCCGCAGCAGCAGGTAGAACCGGTTGCGCGTGGCGAGGAAATATTTGCGCCGCGCGCGTTCCCCCGCGCCCATGGACGCGCTGAACTTGTGCTCGACCACCGCCTCCGGGCACGGTGCCACCGTGTATCCGGCGTCCCATGCGCGGACACACAGGTCCACGTCGTCCAGATAGATCTCAAACTCCTCCGGCAGGAGCCCCGTCCGCCGCAGGGTCTCGGCGCGGATCAAACAGGCCCCGCCGCAGGCGGCCAGCACCGGGTCCGTCCCGTTCCAGCGCGGGCCGTCGGCGCGCCCGGCCCCCACATCCCAGCAGGCCCCCGCGCGGCTGCACACCACCCCGACGGAGTTCAGGACAAAGGGCTGGTCGAACAGGACCATCTTGGGCGCGACCACGCCAATCTTGGGATCGGACCCGGCGAGGTCCAGACACCGGTCAAAGACGTCCGGACACACCCGTGTGTCGTTGTTGAGCAGGAAGACATACGCCGCGCCCGCCTCCAGCGCGCGGCGGATGCCCGCGTTGTTCCCGCCGCTCCAGCCCAGGTTCCGGTCCAGCACCAGCAACTCCACCCGGGGGTCCGCGCCGAACCGCCCGCGCACGAAGTCCGCCGACCCGTCGGTGCTGGCGTTGTCCACCAGCACAAACCGCAGATGGTCCCCCGGACAGGCGGTCAGGGAACGGAAACAGTCGTCCAGATGGGCGAGGCCGTTCCAGTTGATGACCAGCACATGGGTAAGGGGGCGCGTCATGGGCACAGGGTACCGCAACCCGGCGGCGGGGCGCGAATCTTGCCGCGCCGCGCCACCGGTGAATACACTAGGCGGAGGCGGCAAGCCGCGCAACGGAAGGAAAAACACGATGACACACACGAGGTCGGAGGAGCTGTGGCGGAAGGCGCAGCAGGTGCTGGTGGGCGGGGTGAACAGCCCCGTCCGCGCTTTCAAGGCCGTGGGCGGGTCGCCGTTCTTCGCCAAGTCGGGGAAGGGCGCGCTGGTGGTGGACGAGGACGGCAACGAGTATGTGGACTACGTCCTTTCCTGGGGGCCGCTGGTGCTGGGGCACGCCCACCCGCGCGTCGTGGAGGCGGTGCGCCGCGCGATGGAGGCGGGCTCCTCTTTCGGTATCCCCACGGAGGCGGAAATCCTGCTCGCGGAGAAAATCCGGAAGCATTATCCCGTCATGGAGAAAGTGCGGCTGGTAAACAGCGGCACCGAGGCCGCCATGAGCGTGCTGCGCCTCGCGCGCGGCGTCACGGGGCGCAACCGGGTCGTCAAGATGGACGGCTGCTACCACGGCCACGTGGACAGCCTGCTGGTCTCGGCGGGCAGCGGCGTCGCCACGCTCGGCATCCAGGACAGTCCCGGCATCCCCGCGCCTTACGCCGCCCTCACGCACACGGTGCCCTACAACGACCTGGAGGCGGTCCGCGCGGTCTTCGACACCCACGGCGAGGAGATCGCCTGCCTCATCGTGGAGCCCGTGCCGGGCAACATGGGGGTCGTGCTCCCCGAACCCGGGTATCTGGAGGGGTTGCGCGCCGTCACCGCGCGCCACGGCGCGCTGCTGGTCTTCGACGAGGTGATGTCGGGGTTCCGCGTGTCCCTCGGCGGCGCGCAGGCGCGGTTTGGCGTCCGGCCCGACCTGGTCATGCTGGGCAAGGTCATCGGCGGCGGGCTGCCCGTGGGGGCCTACGGCGGCCCGGCGGCCCTGATGGACCATCTGGCCCCGCTGGGTCCCGTCTACCAGGCGGGCACGCTGGCGGGGAATCCCCTGGCCACCGCCGCAGGACTCGCCACGCTGGAGGAGCTGGAGCGGCCCGGCGTGGCGGAGGGCATGGAGGCCGCGCTGGCGCGGCTGGGCGCGGGGCTGGCGGAGATCGCCCGCGAACGCGGCATCCCGGTGACCGTCACGCAGGCCGGCTCCATGGGCTGCCTGTTTTTCAACGGGGGCCCCGTCCGCAATTACGAAGAAGCCAAGAGATCGGACACGGCCCTCCACGCCCGCTTCTTCCGGGGCATGCTGGAGCGCGGGGTCTACTTTGCGCCCTCCCAGTACGAGGCGTGTTTTGTGAGCGCCGCGCACGGGGAGGCCCATCTTGACCGCACGTTGGAGGCCGCGCGGCGGGTATTGATCCGATGAAGAGCGCTGTGGGAGGCGCACTGGACAGGAAACTGTGCAGTTGCGCCCGCAAAAAACACTTGACGCCTTGCTCGGAATGGCTGATAATGCGTAAAAGTGAGCGCTGCGGTTTCTGAGTGATTGCCGACAGACGGAGGCAGCGATGAGTGAGCTCTATTCCTCACAAAGCAGTCTGACCCCCGACATTGCTGAGGACGGCGGGGGGCTTTCTTTTTCCACTGTGCTGCCCATACTGCTGCTGCTGGCGGGCACCTGTGCAGTGGGCGCCTGGGGGGCCCACATCCGGGCTCAGGAGCGCGACGCCGAGATGCGCGCGGTGCTCATGGACCAGGCGGTCACGCTCGCGGGAAACATCAGCCCGGGCCTGGCCGCCCAGCTCACCTTCACTTCGGCGGACGCCGAATCGCCCGCCTACCGCCGCCTCTGCCAGGTCATGACCGCTTTCGGGCGCAACATCCCGAACCGGGGCATTTACAGCATGGCGCAGCGGGAGAACAAGCTGTTCTTCGGCCCCGAGAACTATCCGCCCGGGGACCCGATGGCCAGCCCCCCCGGGACGGAGTTTCTTGAGCCGGGGCCGGAAGACTTTGCTGTCTTCATCACCGGGGAGCCGTATGTCTCGGGGCCCGTCAAGGACGAGTACGGCACCTTTGTCACGGCGGGCGCGCCGGTGATCGACCCGGTTTCCAACCAGGTGCTGATGGTGGCGGCAATAGACATTCTCGCGGAGGACTGGGAGACAAACATCAACAGCGCCCGGATGATGCCCTTCCTGCTCACAGCGGGGCTTGCGGTTTTCTTCGTTGCCGGTTTCATCGCGCTGCACTGGAACGGCCGCCGGTCCCGCAGGGGCCGAAGGGGCGATGTTAACCTGCGCAGATGGGTAAGCGCCCCCCTGGGGGTGCTTTTCCTCTGCGGCATGGCGGTGCTGACGGCGCATCAGGCAAACGAGCACCGCAAGATCCAACTGTCAGAGGTACGGTGGCTTTCCCAGCACGCGCTGCTCGACTGGAACCACACCGTTGCGACGGAGGCCCGGGCGCTGAGTGTGTGGGCGCACCGCATCCACGAAAACCACGGGATCATGGAGGCGTGGCGGGCGGGGAACCTTGACCGTCTTCGGGACGCTTCCACTCCCGTTCTCACGCAGATGCGGAACACGCAGGATGTCTCCATCCTGCATTTTGTCAATCCGGACAAGACAAGTTTCTTTCGCGCCCACCTGCCGGGAACCCAGGGCGACCCCCTTTCCTGGGCCTCCTTGGAAGCGGCGGGCGAGACAGGCCTGCCGCAATGGGGTCTCGACCTGGGACGCTGGGGCAATTTCTCGCTGCGCTATTGCATGCCCGTCATGGAGAACGGCGCGCCGGTGGGGTATCTGGTGGTGGGCAAGGATATCGGCTCGTTTCTCCCGCATTTTGCCCAGAACCTGCGGGGAAACCTTGCCGCGGTGGTGCCCAAACGGATGTTCTCCCGCGAGGACTATGAAACCGGCAGGGAACTGTTTCAATTTCCCGGAAACTGGGATGACCTCTCGCAGTACTTCGTGATCGGCCAGACGTCGGTATTTCTTCCCCGCGGCGTGAGGAACTGGATGGAGACGCCGCACCCCCCCGTTGAGGGGTCCGAGGTGACGATGTTTTGGGAAGAGGGGCGGAGATGGCTGCTGCTGCCCATCCATCTGGCGGACGGGCAGGGGGAGAACATGGCAACGCTCCTGTTCTTCCAGGACGTCACTGACCGGTACTGGGCCACCATCAACGCCCTTGTGCTTCAGGGCGGCCTGGCCCTGGTGCTTTTCTTCGCGGCGGTGGCCCTGACCCACAGTGTCACCCGGCGCGCCGAGCGGCTGATTGGGGCGGCCTTCGCGGCGGTGCGCGCGCGGGAGAAGGATCTGGAGCTGACCCTCTACTCCATAGGCGACGCCGTCATCACCACAGACCGGGACGGGGCCGTCGTGAGGATGAACCCGGTGGCGGAGAACCTGACCGGATGGATGGCGGAGGAGGCGGCGGGATTCCCCCTGGAGCGGGTCTTCCGCATCGTGAACGCGGACACCCGCCAGCCCGAGCCGAGCCCGGCGCGCCGGGTCATGGAAACGGAGGCCGTGGTGGGGCTGGCCAACCACACGGTCCTCATCGCACGCGGCGGCGCGGAGCGCCAGATCGCGGACAGCGCGGCCCCCATCACCGACGCCGGCGGCCGCATCCGCGGCGTGATCATTGTGTTCCGCGATGTGACCGAGGCCTACCGCGTCCGCAGGGAACTGGAGGAGAGCGAGGCCAGGCTGGCCGCCCTGATGAACGCCGCCGGAGACGCCATCCTCATGATGAACCCCGCCGGCAAGGTCACCTTCTGGAACCCCGCCGCGGAGCGGATGTTCGGATACACGCGGGAGGAGGCGCTGGGGGAAAACCTGCACAAGCTCATCGCCCCGGACCGTTACCACGCCGCGCACCGGGCGGCCCTGCCCCATTTCCTCGAGACCGGCCGGGGCAACGCCGTCGGCAAAACGCTGGAGCTGGAGGCCCGCAGAAAGGACGGGTCGGAGTTCCCTGTTTCCCTCTCCCTTTCCGCCGTGCAGATGCAGGACGGCTGGCACGGCGTGGGCATTGTCCGCGACATCACCGAAAGCCGTCGGATGGCCGTGGAGCTTCGGGAGAACCTGCGCCGGCTCCAGCAGATCCTCGACGCCGAGGATGTGGGCGTCGCCATTGTGGACTGGGAGACGCACTTGGTGCGGTTCGCCAACAAGCGGGCCCTGGAGCTCGCCGGCGTGTCCGAGGGGGACATGGCCGCGCTCCGGTGCTGGGATCTGTTTTCCAACGCGGAGGAGGGGAAGTGCCCCGTGAAGGACTATGGTCGTCCCGGAGAGACCGAGGACTGCGAGCTGCTCACGGCGGACGGCGGACGCATTCCGGTCCACAAGACCGTGGCCCCCATCATGTTCCAGGGGAAGAAGTGCCTGATCGAGACCTTCACCGACATCACCGAGCTGCGCCGGGCGCAGGAGACCCTGGCGGCCAGCGAGGCGCAGTTGCGGCTGATTCTTAACAGCGCCGATGTCGGGGTGTTCATTGTGGACAAAGCGACGCACACCATCGTCTTCGCAAACCAGAAGACCCTCACCCTCTTCGGGGGAACCGCGGAGGAGGTGTGCGGCCGGCTCTGCCACGAGTACATCTGCCCGGCCAAGTGCGACGAATGCCCCGTGACGGACCTCGGCCGGGTGATCGAGGCCGCCGAACGGGAACTGGTCACCTCCGACGGCGGCCGCATCCCCATTCTCAAGACGGTGAGGCAGATCGTCTACATGGGCAGGGAGTGCCTGATCGAGTCCTTTGTGGACATCACCCGGCTCAAGGCGGCCGAGGCGGCGGTGCGCGAGAGCGAGGAGCGCTTCCTGGAGGTGCTGTACGCCTCGGACGACCCCATCCTGCTTATCGCCGACGGCGCCTTTGTGGACTGCAACGACTCGGCCGCCAGGCTTTTCGACCGCGCCTCGCGGGAGGCGCTGCTCCACGCGCACCCGGCAGACCTGTCCCCGCCGTCCCAGCCGGACGGGCAGCCGTCCAGGGAGAAATCCAATGCCATGATACAGGCGGCCCTGGAGCGGGGATTCACCCGCTTTGAATGGGAGCATGTCGCGGAGACGGGCCGGGCGTTCTTCGTCGAGGTCTCCCTGTTGCGCATTGTGCTCCGGGGCAGGACGATGCTGCACGCGGTGTGCCGCGACATCACGGAGCAGAAGCGCGCCGAGGCCGAACTGGAACGCAGCCGGGAGCGCCTCATTGTGGCCACGAGGGGCATGGGGCTGGGCATCTGGGAGCACCTCCTTGATGACAACACCCTGTACTGGGACGAGCAGATGCTGGCGGTCTATGATGTGCCCCCGGAAGAGTTCACCCACCACTTCAGCGACTGGGAACGGCGCCTGCTCCCCGAGGCCCGTGAGACGGCAAAGCAGGAGTTCGAGCGGCAGCTGGCCGCCGGCAACGACATCTACATGGAGTACCCGATGGTGGACCGCGCTGGAAAGGTCCGCCACATCGCCGCAAAGGGGATCATCTTCCGCGACGAGGCCGGCCGCCCCCGGCGCACCCTGGGGATCGGCTACGACATCACGGCGCGCAAGAACGCGGAGCAGGCGCTGCGCAAGAGCGAGCAGCGTCTGACCCAGCTTGCGGAACAGGGGCGCACCGTGGTCTGGGAGCTGGACGCCGACGGCATGTTCACCTATGTCAGTCCGGTGTCCGTTCTGGTCTACGGCCACCAGCCCGGCGAGATCATCGGAAAGATGCACTTCGAGGACCTGCACCCGGAGGAGGGCCGCGATGAATTCGCCGAACTCATCCGCGACGTGTTTGACCGCAAGGCCTCGATGCAGAACATCGAGAATCCCGTCCTGAGGAAGGACGGGGGGGTGGTATGGGTGTCCACCAGCGGCATTCCCATGCTGGACCGGAACGGGAATCTCACGGGGTACCAGGGCAGTGACACGGACATTTCCGAGCGGCGGAGGGTCCGCGAGAGTCTGGAGCTGGCCAACCGCGACCTCGCCGCGGCCATCGCCCGGGCGAACAGCCTGGCGCGCGAGGCGCAGGCGGCCTCGCTGGCCAAGAGCCAGTTCCTGGCGAACATGAGCCATGAAATCCGCACGCCCATGAACGGCGTCATCGGCATGACGGGGCTGCTGCTGGACACGGAGCTGAACGCAGAGCAGCGCCGGTACGCCGAGGTCATCCACCGCAGCGGCGAGGCCCTGCTCGCTCTGATCAACGACATTCTGGACTTCTCCAAGATCGAGGCGGAGAAGCTGGAACTGGAGACGATTGACTTCGACCTGCGCGCCGCCGTGGAGGACGTGGCGGAGCTGCTCGCCCTGCGCGCGCAGGAAAAGGGGCTGGAGTTCGTCTGCCGCATCGCGCCGGGCACCCCCACCCTCCTGAGGGGGGATCCCGGCCGCATCCGCCAGATACTCAACAACCTCGGCGGAAACGCCGTCAAATTCACCGACGCCGGTGAGGTGAGCCTGACCCTTTCCGCCGCGGAACTGCCCGGCGGGGCGGTCCGCCTGCGGGCCGAGGTGCGCGACACGGGTGTCGGCATCCCGGCGGAAAAGGCGGGGGACATCTTCAACGTCTTCGAGCAGGCCGACGCCTCCACCACGCGGCGCTTTGGCGGCACCGGCCTCGGGCTCGCCATCAGCCGCCGCCTGGTGGAGCTGATGGGCGGGGAGATCGGGGTGGAGTCCGAGGCGGGAAAGGGGTCCCTGTTCTGGTTCACCCTCGCTCTGGCGCGCCAGACGGAAACCGAGACGGCCGTCATGAACACCGCGGAGGTCCGGGGCACGCATGTGCTGGTGCTCGACGACAACCGGACCAACCGCCTGGTGCTGGCGGAGCAGCTGGAGGCCTGGGGCGTGCGCCACGAGGAGGTGGCCGACGCCGGAACCGCCCTGGAGCGCCTGCGCGGCGCCGCCGAAACGGGGGACCCCTTCACTCTGGTCATCACGGACATGCAGATGCCCGCCATGGACGGCGAGCAGTTCGGCGAGGCCGTGAAGGCCGCCCCCGAGCTGCGGGACACCCGCCTCATCATGATGACGTCCATCGGGCGGCGCGGGGACGCGCGGCGGCTCCAGGAGTCCGGTTTCGCCGCCTACCTCACCAAGCCCGTGAAGCAGTCTGATCTCTATGACTGCCTGGCCACCGTGCTGGGCACCGCCTCGGCCGGGGGGGACGCCCCCCTCATCACGCGGCACCGGCTCAGCGAGGCCCGCCGCAGCCGGGCGCGCATCCTCGCGGCGGAGGACAACCCGGTCAACCAGCTCGTGATCCGGCGGGTGCTGGAGAAGCTGGGATTCCACGCGGATGTCGTCTCCAACGGAAAGGAGGCGGTGGAGGCCCTGGAGCGGGAGCCCTACGACCTCGTGCTCATGGACGTGCAGATGCCCGAGCTCGACGGACTGGAGGCAACCCGGCTCATCCGCTCCGGGAAGACCGGCGCGCCCAATCCGGGTCTTCCCGTCATCGCCATGACCGCCCATGCCATGAAGGGCGACCGGGACCGCTGCCTCGAGGCCGGCATGGACGACTATGTGACCAAGCCCATCGATCCGGCGCGGCTTCTGGAGGCGTTGGAGAAATGGCTGGCCGCGGAGGGTGACTGCGCCCCGGCCGCGCGCGCCGCCGAAGCCGCGTCCGCGACGGGAGGTCCGCCCCCCGGGGAGACGGGAGGCCCTCCGGTGTTTGTGAGGGAGCGTCTCGCGGACATGCTGGCGGACGACAAGGAGGCCATGCAGGAGGTGTTGGCCCAGTATCTGGCAAGCGCGCCGGGGCTGCTCGCCCGTGTCGCGGAGTGTCTGGCCCGCGGGGACGCCGCCCAGGCCGGGCGCGAGGCCCACACCCTCAAGGGCGCCTCGGCCAACGTGGGCGCGGAGGCCCTCGCCGGGGCCGCGGGCGCCCTGGAGAGCGCCGGACGCGCCGGGGATCTGGACGCCTTGAGACGGCTGCTTCCCGGCGCCGAGCAGGCGTTTGCGCGGCTGAAGGCCTTGCTGCAGGAGGACCGCTTATGAGGGTGCTGGTTGCCGAGGACGATCCCTCCTCGCGGGTGCTGCTCGCGACCATGCTGAAAAAATGGGGGCACGAGCCCGTCTGCGCCGCCGACGGACTGGAGGCGTGGAACCTCCTTGAGCAGGCCGGGGCGCCCAGGCTCGTGCTGCTGGACTGGGTGATGCCCGGGCTGGACGGCCCGAGGTGTGCCGACGCCTCCGCGCGGTGGAAACCTCCGACCCGCCCTTCGTCATCATGCTCACCGGGCGCGCGGAGAAGGGGGACATCATCCTCGGCCTGGACGCCG
>JAKPUV010001229.1 GCA_029554925.1 Candidatus Hydrogenedentota bacterium
GTTCCGCGCGCGGCGGCGGGTCTCCGATTCTGGTATCATGGCCGGGCGCCGGGAGTTTCGGCGCGGCCGCGGGGCGCAAGGCCCCCGGTGACAGGTCCTGCATACCCCTTCATCCAGGAGAAAGAACCATGCGCGCAAGAAGACACGGATTCACTTTGATCGAACTGCTGGTGGTGATCGCCATCATCGGCATCCTGGCGGCGATCCTGCTGCCGGCGCTGGCCCGCGCCCGCGAGGCCGCGCGGCGGTCGAGCTGCCAGAACAACCTGAAGCAGATGGGCATCGTCTACAAGATGTACGCGAATGAGGCCCCCGGCATGCGGTTTCCGCCGATCCAGATGCGGGACTATCCGGGCACCACAATCCACCCGCAGTTCTCGCTGGCGCCGGACATTATGGCGGTGTATCCGGAATACCTGACGGACGGGCATGTGCTGGTGTGCCCCTCGGACAACGACAACCTGATCTTCTACAAGGACGAGTGCCTTTTCGGCGACCCGACGGGCGACCGCATCGCGGCGAAGTACCCGGAGGCGGGCGCGCACGTGCACTGGCCCTTCGAGCAGGCGGCCCACAGCTACCTGTATTTCGGCTGGGTCTATGACAAGATCCAGGAGACGGACCCGATGGTGGACATCACCTCCGCGGGCGGGCTCATGGGCGTGACGCTGCCCGCGGGCACGGTGGCCCCGCAGCAGATTGTGGAGCACTGGGTGCCCAAGCTGATGGCGTGGTATGTCTCGAACGCCCAGACGGCGGCCGCGGTGAAGCCGGACGAGGACGGCAGGGTGACGGCGGGCCTCGGCAACGGCGGGGGCGACTCCGTCTACCGCCTGCGCGAGGGCGTCGAGCGCTTTCTCATCACGGACATCAACAACCCCGGCGCGTCCGCGCAGGCGCAGAGCCAGGTTTTCGTGATGACCGATTTCCTCAGCACGAACACGGCGGACTTCAGCCACATCCCCGGCGGCTGCAACGTCCTGTTCATGGACGGCCATGTGGAGTTCCTGCGCTACCCGTCCACGCCGCCCGTCAACGCGCAGTTCGCGGCGCTCATGGGCCTGCTCACCGCGGGCTGA
>JAKPUV010001230.1 GCA_029554925.1 Candidatus Hydrogenedentota bacterium
GCAGCCCGCGCGGGTGCGCAGTGACGGGGAGCTCTTCCGGGAGGACCTCCGGCGTCTCGCCCCCCTGTGCGGGGAGGACGAGGAGCCCTCGCTGAGCACCTGCCTCTGGCTGGCGACCACGGGTCTGAAGTGGTTGACCCATGTGGATCAGGATCTTGTGGTCCGCGACATCGGGGAACTGCTTTCGCAGGGCCGCCTTGAGCGGCACAGAACGGTGTGCGACGAGATCATCAGGTTCATGGACTGCACCGCGCAGGCGGCCACCCTTTCAGAGCTGCTGTCCGAGATGGAGGACAACGCCTGGTATAACGCCATGGACCTGGTCGAGCACGCCTTCCGCAGGGACTCGCAGACGGCGCGGCCGGTGCTGAAACTGGTGAACGGGGCCTATGAATATGTGGACCCCGCGACGTCGGCCAGGTCCGAGAGCAAGCTCGCCCGCGCCCTGGAGGAGCTTTTCTTCTGGCTGGGTCTGGTGGAGCGGGGTGTTTGTGACGGCAATTCGGCGGTGCGCGTCACGCCCCTGGGGCGGACCATCCTGCTGAACACGCCCCTCGACCGCCTGGAGAAGGCGCACCCCAACCCCGCGAGCGAGATTGTGGTGCAGCCCAACTTCGACATCATGGTGCCGATTCAGGACATGGACCCCCTGCTCACGGTTCCCCTTGAGCAGTTCGCGAAACAGGTCAGTTCCGGGCAGGTGTCGGTGTACCGCGTTTCCCGCGAGAGTTACCTTCAGGCGGTCCAGAACGGCCACAATCCCGCAACGTTCACGGACTTCCTGGTCCGCCACAACCGCGGGGGCGCGCTGCCGGAAAACGTCCGCACGACCCTGGAGGACTGGCGGGGCGGCATCAAGAAAGTGCGGCTGCGCACCTTCCATGTGATTGAGGCGGACGACCCGATGACGCTTCTTGACCTGGCGCACCGGAGGCGGGTGGCGCCGAACATTGAGCAGGTGGACCCGCACCGGGTCGTTCAATTCAAGGGACTGTCCAAGAAGGAGCTCGCGCGCCTTCTTGAGAAGGAGGGGTTCGTCGTGGAGTAGTTCCCCGGCGTTGTCCCCGTGAGACACATGCCCCCCATGCACCAGCTACAACAGGATCTTCACCGAAACTCGGGGACTGTGGCGGCGTACGCCGTTTGCACAGCCGCCGTGCTGACGTTTTTCCGGGCAAACCGGGCGGCCACCGCCGCGCTTGTCGAAGAGGGTTCCGACACCTCCTTCGCCCTGAACCTTTATCTTTTTGTGTGCCTTCTTGCTGCCACGCTGGCGCTCTCCGCCCTTCAGGCCCTGTTCTTCGCGCGGCTGGGCGCGCGGTTGGACTGCCCCATCTGGCGGCGTTCCGAGCCGCGCACCGCCCTGCGCGAGTTCCTTCCGCTCTGGTTTGTCATCAACCTGGCCGTCACCACCCTGCTCTCGGTGCTTGGCCCCGCCGCGATTTCCAGTCCCGGCCCCTCGGCTGGCCTCCTCTTTATGGTTTCCTGCCTTGCCGTCTGCCTCGCCACGCCCGCCGGCGCCGCCGTCATGTTTCATGCCGCCTCGGGCCCGCAGGCCCCGCGAGAAGGGGCGGCCTGCGTCCTGCGGAACCTTCCGTCGTTTGTCCCCGCGCTGTTCATCGGCCTGCTGCAGTGGGTTTCCGGAGATGTTTTCCAGGCGGCCTTTCCACCGGACAACGCCGTTAACATCGCGTTGCTCGGGGTGTGCGACCTTCCCCTCGCAGTGGCGGAGTGCGCGGTGCTTGCGCTCGCCTGGCGAGTGTGCATGGCCGACCGTGACCGAACCGAGGAAGAGGAGGACGCCCTTGACGACGATGATTACTAAGGTTGTCTCCCTGCTGCTGGCCTGCACCTACGCTGCCGCGGTGCCGCTCACGCCGGAGGTTCTGGAGGCGACGCTTCCACCGGACCTTCTTTCCGCGGAAAGGGTCCTTGACGTTCAGGTGGCGTACATGAACCACCCGCTGGCGGGTCTTTCCCCCGTTTTGCCCGGGACCGGGGGCCAGCAGCAGATTCTTCCCTATGAGGCTCGGCTGACGGTGCGGAGAAGCCTTCCCGAGGGGGCCCCCGTCGAGATGCGCCTTCAGGGGCTGAGCGATGCCAATTGGATGCCCGCGGTCGAAACGCGGGGAATCCTGCTCGCAGGCTTGTCGGAGGGCCGTCTTGTCCCGTCGGGAAACTTTCCCGCAACTGGGTTTTACCCTCTTGTGGACGGCAAGACGGAGTTCCCCCCCTTCTCGGGGAACCGTGTCCCCGCCGCGGCGCTCATGTCCCTCATTCACGGGTTTCTCTCATCCGGGGAGGCCGGTGCGCAGAAGGAGATTGCCGCGGCGGCCCTTCAGGACAAAGACCTCGCCGTGCGCATTGCGGCGTCTGCGCTGATCCCCCTGCGAAAGGGGGTGGACATTCCCGTCGAGGAGCTGACGGACAGTCTGGAGGGTGTGCACGCCGCGGCGCAGACGGCGGAGAATCAAGGTTCCGCCCAGCTGATGCTGCTGCTGGTGGCGCGGGCGCTTCCCCGTCTTGAGCCGAGGCTTCTGACGCTGGTCCGGGACGACCTGTCCTCGCCTTCCCCCGTGTTTGACGCCTCCTCCCTTTCAACGCTTCTGTTGCGGCGGGCACTTGCCCTCCCCGCATCGGAGCGGGGGGAGTCCCTACGTCTGCTGTGCACCCCTGTCACGGTGGAGGTGAACGGCAATCCCGAGGTCCGGCGCATTGTCGCCAGCCTCGCCCCCGTTGAGAGGGCACTCAAGACGGACCCGGGAGACGATCTCACGGCGGCGCTCTTGGAGATGGCGTCGCGTCCGGACCAGTACTCCTGCACCGCGCAGCCCTCAGGGCTGACGGTGGTATGGGGCATTCTCATGGCGCGTGATCCTTCGGCCATGCGGCCGCGTTTGGAGGATTTCCTCGGCGGCCGCGCCCCCCTGAACCTTGCCCACCCGCTCTCCGTATCCGACGACCAGCTGTTGCGGGAGACGGCGGAGCGTCTGCTTCGGCCTCAAGCGCCATGAACGGCGTCTCCCTTTCCCTGCCCTGGGGGGCCGATACCGTCACGGCGTCGCACGAGTGTCTTGATCTGCTGGATACCCTCACCGTCCGCGAGGCGGCGCCCCTGCCAGACCCCGCGAACGACATGCTTCGGCAGCTCGAAAACTCCGCTGAATCGACATCGTCCGCCCTGGCCGGTCTGTTCCCCGGCGCGAGGGTGTGCATCATCGTCTCCGACGCCACCCGCCGCACAGGCGTCCACCTTCTTCTTCCGGCCCTGCTGGACGCGCTGGCACAACGGGGGGTGTGCAGGGAGGATGTGCGTTTTTTGGTCGCCACGGGGGTTCACCGCGCGCCGACAACCGCCGAACTGGAGCGCATTTTGGGGCCCCCTCTTTACCGTGACTTTGCGGACCGGATTGTGGCGCATGATGCGGACGACACGGACGGTCTCCGGTTCCTGGGGAACACCCGCCGGGGCACGCCCGTGTGGATCAACCGGGAAGCTTTGGATGCGGACTTTCTGGTCGTCACCGGCACGGTGGTGCTGCACTATTTCGCCGGATACGGCGGGGGGCGCAAGGCCGTGGTGCCCGGCGTGGCGGGGCGGGAAACCATCGCAGCCAACCACGCGCTGAACCTTGATCCGGTTTCCGACCGGCTCAACCCGGCCGTGCGCACCGGGGTGACGGCGGGCAACCCGGTGGCCGAGGACATGGCGGAGGCCGCCGCGATGGTCCCCGTCCATCTTTGTGTGAACACCGTGCTCAACCGCCGCGGCGACATCTGCGGCGTTCACACGGGAACGATGGCGGCGGCCCACGCCGCCGCATGCCGGCAGGCCGCCTCCCTGTACCAGGTGCCGCTGGGGGAGAGCGCCGACTTGGTGGTGGCCTCCGCGGGTTCCGCGCCGAACTTCCTGCAGGGCCACAAGGCCCTCCACAACGCCTGGCAGGCGCGGCGTCCCGGCGGGTTGGTGCTGCTCCTGGCACCCTGCCCGGAGGGTCTGGGCGGGAGCGGGTTTGCTCGGTGGCTGGACCTTGGCGACCCCGCCGCCGTGATTGCGGGCCTGCGGGCGCAGGCGGACATTAACGGCCAGACCGCCTTGAGCACGCTGGAGAAGGCCCCGCACACCGTGCTGGTGTCAGGGCTGTCCGCGGGCGATTTGGGGCTGCTCCGAGTCACTGGGGCGCGGAGCTTTCAGGAGGGGCTGGACCTGTGCATTGCGCGCCTGCGCGCTTCGGGCGTCGTCCGACCCACGGTGTTGCTGATGCCGGAGGCCGGCTACACCGTGCCGTGGGGCGTTGCGGAGGGGGACTCCCAGGCCGTACCATAGACGCACGGGCGCTCCTTCAGCTCATGGACAGCATGGACGGTATGGACGGCCGGGACTTGATCTTAATTCCCGCAAAAGGAGGCTCCCCACATGTTCGCGTTTCTGCGCGGCGCGGTTCACCACAAGACGGCCACCGCCATCGCCCTGGACGTGGGCGGTGTGGGGTTTCTGGTGCATGCGCCGGAGCCTGTGCTCCGCCGGGTGGTCTTCGGGCAGGAAATCACGCTTCTCACGCACTGCCACATCCGGGAGGACGATTTCCTGATCTTCGGCTTCCTGCGGGAGGAGGAAAAGTCCCTGTTCGAGATGCTGCTGGGGATTTCCGGAGTCGGCCCCAAGGTGGCCCTTTCCGTTGTGTCGGCCCTGCCGCCCGCGGCCTTCGCGGAGGCCGTTCTCGCGAACGACATCACGGCGATCTCCAAGGCCCAGGGGGTGGGCAAGAAACTGGCGCAGCGCATCCTGCTTGAAACGAAGACGAAGATGGGCCAGAGCCCGGAATGGGAGGCCTTTTTCGGAGAGGCGAAGGCGGACGCCGTGCCCGACGGGGACGACGCCTACGAAGCCCTGATCTCCCTCGGCTGCACGCCGCCGGAGGCGAAGAAGGCGGTTGCCGCCGCGCGCGCCGCCCTGGGCGCGGACGCCGCCGACGAGGAGGTGGTGCGCACGGCCCTGAGAACCCTAGCGAGGAAGTGATCCATGGCAAACGCCGACCTGGTCAACCCGGAACCCCTTGAGGACGACCGCAGTTATGACGAGCAGATACGCCCGGCGAAGCTGGCGGATTTCCCCGGACAGGAGCCGATCAAGGACAAGCTGCGGATCGCCATCCAGGCGGCGAAGCAGCGCAGCGAACCCTTGGACCACCTGCTGCTAAGCGGCCCTCCGGGCTTGGGAAAGACGACCCTCGCCCGAATCCTTGCGAATGAGATGGGGGTGGACATCAAGCAGTCGTCCGGCCCGGTCATTGAGCGCCAGGCAGACCTGTCGGCCATTCTGACCAGTCTGGAGTCCTTCGACATCCTCTTTATTGACGAGATACACCGCCTGAACCACGCCGTGGAGGAGACGCTGTACTCCGCCATGGAGGACTTCGAGGTGGACATCATGCTCGGCAAGGGGCCGACCGCGCGCTCCATGAAGATCGGCCTCAAGCCCTTCACCCTGATCGGCGCCACCACCCGGGCGGGTCTGCTCACGCCGCCCCTCCGGGCGCGTTTCGGCGATGTCTGCCGCTTCGACCTCTACTCCCCCGCCGAGCTGGTGCGCATCATCGAGCGCTCCGCGCGCATCCTCTCGGTGCCCGTCACGGACGACGGCAGCCTGGAGATTGCCTCGCGGTCGCGCGGCACGGCCCGCGTGGCGAACCGGCTGCTGCGCCGTGTGCGCGACTTCGCGCAGGTGAAGGGCGACGGGACGATCACCCGCGAGGTGGCCGACGCCGCGCTGAACCTGCTGCGGATAGACCCGCTCGGTCTGGACGACATGGACCGGGCCATTCTGGAGACGGTGATCCGGAAGTTCTCCGGCGGCCCCGTGGGGCTGTCCTCCCTGGCGGTGGCGGTGGGCGAGGAGCGCCAGACGCTGGAGGAGGTCCACGAGCCGTACCTGATCCAGATCGGGTTCCTGAAACGCACCCCCGCGGGGCGGGTGGCGACGCCGCTTGCGTTCAGGCACTTCGGGATGACGCCCCCGGCGGGGGATTCGGGCCAGACCTCGCTGCTCTGAGGGGCGTCAGGCGGGGCGCAGCGTGGACGTGCGCAGCTCGCGGGGCAGGTGGGACCAGTCGTTGTGGCAGAGCACCGCCATGTCCCCCTCCGCCTGCACCATCACCTGCGTGACGCCGCAGTTGCAGATGTCCATCCGCATCCAGCTTTCCAGCTCCGCCTTGAGCACGAGGGACACAAAGTAGCGGATGAGGTTCCCGTGGCACACGATGACATCGTGCTTGTCGCCGCGCTTGGCGACCTTGAAATACTTCCTGAAGGCCACCTCGGCGCGCTGACGGTCCTGAAGCACCTGCTGGCCCGTGTAGTGGGGCATTTCGATCTGGAGCTTGGGGGTCATGGAGGGGATGGCCTCCCACAGGAGGTCCGTGGACTGGATCATGAGCCCCTGCACCTCGCGGGAGATGATGCGCGCCGTCTCCTCGGCCCTGTTCAGGGAGCTGCAATGGATGGAGGAGATGGGCCGCTGCGCCAGCGCCTTCGCCGTCAACTCCGCCTGCTTGAGCCCCATCTGCGTGAGACTGCCCCCCAGTTCCGACCCTGTTGGATTGTCCACATCATGGTGCGCGTGGCGCACCAGGTAAATCACTCTGACTGCCATGCCTTCATGTCTCCCGCCGCGTGATCGAGCAAACCAGTTGTCCGCAAAACTCCGCGGTTCCGGCGTTCAGGGGCTATTGTCACGTTCCCCGTCCGCGTTTTTCAACCCGGGCGGGGGCGGCGACAACGGGCGGAAGTATACCACGGCCCGGGCGCGGGCGAAAACTTCCCCCCGCGCCCGGGCAAGCCCCCCGATGAAACCCCTCCACACGCCTCCGGGTCTGCATACGCGAGGACTGCTTCGGCCTGAGAGGGCCGGGAGGACCACGCATGGAAACGCACGCGGTGACGGGGGCCTTCGGGTATTCCGGGAAGTACATTGCCCTGAGGCTGCTGGAGCGGGGGCGGCGCGTTGTGACGCTGACAAATTCCCCCGGACGCCCGCACCCCTTCGGGGACGCAGTGGCGGTGAAACCCCTGGCCTTTTCGGATCCCGACGGGCTGGCCAGATCGCTGGACGGGGTGTCGGTCCTGTACAACACCTACTGGGTGCGTTTTAACCACCGCCTCTTCAGCCATGCGGACGCCGTGCGCGACACGCTGGCGCTCTTTGACGCGGCGCGGCGCGCGGGGGTGCGCCGCATCGTCCATGTGAGCATCACCAACCCCTCGGAAAACTCCCCCTTTGAGTACTTCCGCGGGAAAGCCGTGCTGGAGAAGGCGCTGGGACAATCCGGTATTCCCCATGGGATCCTTCGTCCGGCGATGCTCTTCGGACACGAGGACATCCTGGTTAACAACATCGCGTGGGCCCTGCGGCGCTTCCCCGTGTTCGGGGTTTTCGGCGACGGCCGGTACCGGATCCAGCCGATCCATGTGGAGGATTTCGCGGATTGCGCCGTGGCGCTGGGGGAATCCGCCGAAGACCGCACGGTCGAGGCGACCGGTCCGGAAACCTTCACCTACCGGGAACTGGTCGCCGCAGTGGGCGAGGCCATCGGCGTCCGCCGCAGGATTATTTCCCTCTCCCCCGCCTTGGGACACCTTGCGGGACAGGTGATCGGGCGGGTTGTGGGGGACGTCTTCATCACGCGGGAGGAAATCGGCGGGCTGATGGCGGACCTGCTTTTTGTGGATGCGCCCCCGGCGGGGTCCACCAGGCTGACCGAATGGGCCCGGAAGAACGCGAACACGCTCGGACGGCGCTACGCAAGCGAACTGGCCCGCCGGGTTCGCCGGGACCGGGCCTACGGGGACATGCCGACCCGCTGAGCCCCCTAAAAAGAAACCGGTGCAAACAGTTGACTCTTGGGAAAAAGTCGGCTACTCTTGTCTGCATGTTTTGTCGTGAGAGACGGGGACATCCGGACGGACAGGATCCGGCGGGACATCCCTGAGGTAAAAAACGGCCGCTCAACAACTCAACCAGGAGGGAGAAACATGGCCAAGAAGACTGTCAATGTGGCAATGATCGGCGCCGCGTTCATGGGCAAGACCCACAGCAACGGCTGGCGGAAGGTGGGGATGTTCTTCGACCCGCCGTACACCCCCGTGATGAAGGTCGCGTGCGGCGCGCCGGGCGAGGACATGACCGTCGCCAAGGAGAAGTGGGGCTGGGAGGAGGTCTCGAACAACTGGGAGGAGGTCGTCAACCGGCCCGACATTGACATCGTGGACATCTGCACGCCGAACTGGCTGCATCCGCCGGTGGCCATCGCCGCGGCGAAGGCCGGCAAGGCCATCGTGAGCGAGAAGCCGCTTTCGAACAGCCTGGCCGAGGGGCAGGCCATGCTTGACGCGGTCAAGAAGGCGCGCGTCGCCAACATGTGCGGGTTCTCCTACCGCTTCGCGCCGGCCGTCCAGAAGATCAAGCAGATGATCACGAAGGGCGAGCTGGGACACATCTTCCACTTCCGCGCGGCGTACCAGCAGGACTGGATCGTGGACCCGAACTTTCCGATGGTGTGGCGTCTGAAGAAGAAGTACACGGGCTCCGGCGCGCTGGGCGACATCGGCGCGCACATCACCGACTTGTGCCATTTCCTGGTGGGCGACGTGTGCGAGGTCGCGTCCGCCATGGAGACCTTCATCAAGAAGCGCCAGGTGCCCACGAGCAACGTCGGCGGCATCTCCGGCACCTCCGGCAAGAACACGGGCAAGATGGACACGGTGGACGTGGACGACGCGGCGGTCTACCTGGGCCGCATCAAGGGCGCGAACACGCTGGCGACCTTCGAGGCCACCCGCTTCGCCCCCGGCCGCCGCAACTACAACACGATCGAGATCTACGGCAGCGAGGGCTCGGTGCTGTGGAACCAGGAGGACATGAACGTCTTCCACTACTTCAGCCGCAAGGATCCGGGCACGCTCCAGGGCTTCCGCAAGGTGCAGGCCTGCGACCCCGGCCACGCCTATGTCGGCAACTGGTGGCCCAGCGGGCACATCATCGGCTACGAGCACCTCTTCGTCCACGAGATGTACGAGTTCCTGTGCGGGCTCAAGGCGAAGAAGGGCAACTACCCGACCTTCGAGGACGCCGTGAAGTGCCAGCGCGTGCTGGAGGCCGTCGAGAAGGCCGCGTCCAGCAAGAAATGGGAAAAGGTCTGAGCAACAACAACCCGGACGGGCGCCGTCCGCACAACTGGAGGATTTTCTAGATGAAACTTGGCATGCTGACCGCGATGTACGGTGACAAGCCGCTGAAGACCGTGCTGGAGCTGATCCGTCCGCTCGGCCTCCAGACGGTGGAGCTTGGCACCGGGAACTACCCCGGCGACCCGCACTGCCCCCGCAAGGAGCTGCTCGCCTCCAAGCCCAAGCGCGAGGAGCTGCTCGCCCTCATCAAGGGCGAGGGGCTTGAGATCAGCGCCCTGAGCTGCCACGGCAACCCGATCCACCCGGACCCCGCCTTTGCCAAGGCGAACGCCGAGGTGGAGAAGGAGACCATCCTGCTGGCCGAGATGCTGGGGGTGAAGGTCGTCAACGGCTTCTCCGGCTGCCCGGGCTCCGACAAGAAAGCCACCAAGCCGAACTGGGTCACCTGCGCGTGGCCGCCCGACTACCTCGAGATCCTGGACTACCAGTGGAACGAGGTGGTGATCCCCTACTGGACCAAGCAGGCGCAGTTCCTGAAGGACCACGGGGTGAAGTTCGCGTTTGAGATGCACCCGGGCTTCGTGGTGTACAACCCCGAGACGCTGCTGAAGCTGCGCAAGGCCTGCGGCGCGAGCCTGGGCGCCAACTTCGACCCCAGCCACCTCTTCTGGCAGGGAATGGAGCCCTGCGAGGGTGTGAAGGCGCTGAACAAGGCCATCTTCCACGTCCACGCGAAGGACTGCATCGTCCACGGGCCGAACGCCGCGCTGAACGGCGTCAACGACGCGAAGCCCTACGGCGACGAGATCAACCGCTCGTGGATCTTCCGCACCTGCGGCTACGGCCACGATTTGAAGTGGTGGAACGACTTCTTCTCCACCCTGCGCATGGTCGGCTATGACGGCGCCATCAGCATCGAGCACGAGGACAGCCTCATGTCGAGCTGGGAGGGTCTCACGAAGGCGGTCTCCTTCCTGCGGCAGTCCGTCATTTTCGAGAAGCCCACCGCCATGACCTGGGCCTGATCCGCCCATCCCCGCGCTTTCCGGAGCCGGGCCCGAAAGGGTCCGGCTCCTTTTCTTTTACGCGGGGAAAACCCTTCCGCCGAGCCGGGGCAAAAATTGACACGGAGCCGGTCCGTGGGGTAAGATATGCACGCCTTCGCCGGAGTGGTGGAATTGGCAGACACGCATGGTTCAGGTCCATGTGCTCGCAAGGGCGTGAAGGTTCAAGTCCTTTCTCCGGCACCATAAAGAAAGCATGCCCGCGCCTCCCCGGCGCGGGCTTTTTCTTTACATGCCCAGCGCCCTGAGGAAGTACCCCGCCGCCGCGGCGAACAACCCATAGACCAGAAGGGCGGCCACATTGAGGGCCGACGCCTCGTCCAGGGCGTTCTTCACCCGGCGCAAAGCCCGTCCCGCCGCGCTTGGCCGCACAAACGCCACAATGGCGGTGATGTTGTCCCGGCCCCCGTGCTCGTTTGCGGTGTCCACCAGCACCCTTGCCAGCGTTTCGGCGGGTTCGGGCCGTGCGAGGATGGCCGCGATCTCGTCGTCGGTCACCATGTTGACCAGTCCGTCGCTGCACAGCAGGAGGATGTCTCCGGATTTCACCCGCCAGGTGTAGACATCGGCCTCCACCTCGGGATCCGTGCCGATGGAGCGGGTCACCAGATTCTTGCGCTTGTCGCGCGCCGCGTCCTCCGGGCTCATCAGCCCCTGCTTTACCTGCTCGTCCACCCAGGAATGGTCCTCGGTCTTCGCCAGGATTTCCCCCGCGCGCACATGGTAGGCCCGCGAGTCCCCAACGTTGCACACCCACGCCTTGCTGTGCTTGACAAACGCGGCCAGGAGGGTGGTTCCCATGGGCCGGCCGGCCGAAACGAAGTCCTGGTTTGTCTTGAAAATGCTCTCGTTGGCCCTGCGGAACGCCTGCCGGAGAAGGGCGTGCCAGTCTTCGGTGTCCTCCCAGGCGGGGGGTTCTTCGGGCACCGGACCCGCGGCCTCACCCTCTCGCGCCGCCGCCGGAGCGCGCCCAAGCGCTCCGTCCTTGAGGAGATCGCCGACGAGTGAAACGGCGAGTTTGGAGGCCATCTCCCCGCCGAAATGCCCGCCCAAGCCGTCCGCCACCACAAGCAGGACCCCGTCGGAGGACCATTCGGGCGCGTTGTCCCCCGCGGGGAAGACTCCGAAATTGTCCTCATTCTTGGCCTTGCGCCGGCCGATGTCCGTGAGGCCCGATATCTCGAACTCCATCACTGTCTCCCTGCGCGCACGGAGCGGAACCAAGAGGCCCCCGCTCCCGCCGTGTCACCGCAAAGACCCCGCCGTCGGATCACTCCTCCGGTTTGGGGTTGCGCTCCATTTTGAAAACTCTCCTGCCGCCCCCCTCCCCCGCCGCCTCACCGGGCTTCTTGTAGGCCGGCCCGAAATTGAAGTTGGGGTCCACCGGAACCACCTCCGGGATAGTCGCCGCCTCAGGCACCCCGTCCACCGCCGCCCCTTCCGGGACCGCCTTCTCCTCTGTGTCCGCCGGAGGGGCCGCCGCTGATTCCGGACCGGGGGCGCCCGGAGAAACTTCCGGCGTTTCCAGAGCCGGCGGCGCCGGGGCCGCCTCCTCTCCAGAAGATACGCCTTCCTCGTTCGGCAATTCCACCTTGTCAAGCCGTTCCAGCCGGAAAACCCGGCTGTCTTTGCGCTGTGCGCGCTCCTCGTCGGATTTCCGGGCACCGGGTCCGAACTGGAATCCGGGAACCTCCGGCACGGGCAGTACGTCGCCGGTATGCTTGGTGTCGTCTAGCTTCTCGATCTTGAACACGCGCTCCCCGGTCGACGCCCCAGCCTCCGTGTCGGCGTCGGTCTCATCCCCCTCCTGCCCCGCAGCGTCGTGGCGCTCGAACTTGAACACACGCCGCGCCCCATTGCCCTGAAGCACGGGATTCTCGCCGATCAGCACATCCAAGCCCAGCGGGACGCCGGACGGAAGGGCGGGCGCGGCCCCGTCGGCGGTCGCGGGCGCCGGAGGAAGCAGTTCCAGGGGCCCGAGCAGTGCGTACGCCTTGGCGGGGGCGTCATGACGGCCGCGAAACACCCGGTTCGCTGGATCGCGCTCCTGCGACGGGACCGGGTACCAGCCCGTCCCCTCCTCCAGGGCGAAGAGGGAGAGCCTGCCCAGCTCCGCATCGGGGCACATTTCCGGCGGCAGCTGCACCACGAGGTCCACGGCCGTGGGCACGCCCTTTGGCACACGTTCGGGAAGCATGTGGAGCGAAAACGCCGCGCTCCCCGCGGGCAGGGCCTCCGGAGCCTCCACCTGAACGGCCACACGGGCGCGGATGGGGGCCGCGCCGGAGAACGTCAGCGACCCGGTCACCCCCGGTGGCAGCAGGGTTACCCGGAGCCCCGTGCCGGATTCGGCGTAGCGAAGGACGCTTTCCGTCGCATAGCGGACCGGTTTGAAGCGCCGCTCAAGGAGCAGGTCCATTTGGTCCGCGTAATGGGGCGAACTGGGGTCCTCCGAACTGCCGAAGGGGGAGAAACTCACCGCCTCCGGGGTCTCTCCGAATTGCACCGCGATCGCGGGGCCCGTTCCATAGGCGGCGCGCCACTTCCCGTTTTCATAGGAGCTGTCGGACAGCAGGAACACCGGTTCCCCGGTGGCCGCGCCGGGGGCGGGCACCTCGCGGGTTCCCCTGACCAGGGCATGCACGTCGCCCCAGGGGACGGACAGGGTCTGAAACTCATTCTGCAGGACGCGGGCGGCGTCCCCCGCCGCGCGGATCATGGCGTCCTGCGCTTCGGGCACCCCGGAACCCAGCCAGGCGTAGAGGGCGGAATCCCCCGCGACGGCGGCCCCGGCCCTTCCCCGAAGCATGGCCCAAAACACATGGTAGAAGGTCATGCCGGTCGAGCCGGCGTCGGCCGTGAAGTTCCAGCCCCGCAGCAGGTCCAGCGCGGCGGCCAGATCAGGGTGTGCGGACTGCACCAGGTCGGGACGCTTCTCCGCCACCCCCAGCAGCAGCGGGACGGCGTCCATGGCGGCGGGCACCACGGTGTCGTAGAGCATGGACTGGTTGTCCCGAAACGAGCGGGTGCCCGTGCCCAGCAGCTGGCGGACCCGCCGTCCCCGGTAGGACTCCGTGTCGCGGGCAAGCCAGGCGGGCCAGCTCTGCGGACCGAAGGGCGGGTCGGCTGCGGCAAACCAGGGCGGCCCCCCGCAGGCCTGAATCCAGCCCGATGGCGGATTCAGGATGGAAGGCAGGGCGTCCGGCGCCACGAGTTCCCCCCATCCCAGGAGGTCCACCCCCACCGGGAGGGGCCGGTCGTACAGCAGCGGCCCGACCCCCATCTGGGCCTGAATCTCGGGGGGAATCTCCTTGCGCAACCCGGTGAGGGTGTTGTAGAGGTAGAAGAGGTTTCCCTCGCGGTCCGCGCAGACCACGTGGAAACAGGGCAACTGCGCCATGCCGAGGGCGGCTTGAAACTGCGCGGAGTTTCGGGCGCGCCCCATCTCCACCAGCTGGCGGATGCCGCCAGTGAGGCCGTATCCCCCGATCCTCCAGGAGAACAGGCCGCCCTGCGCCCCCTCGAGAATCGGTCCGCGGGGACTGGCCGCCGCGGGAACGTACCGCTCCTCCAGCCCGTTTTCGGTGCGCACGTAATAGGGCTGGGCGGCGGCCATGTACTCCAGCAGCATCAGGGCCTCCGGGGAAACCGGGGCCTCTTCGGAGACGCGGGGATCGCGTGGATTTTCAGGGTCTCCGGCGGGGGCGGACTGCTCGTCATACACGTCGGCGAAATCGGGGAAGTTCGGCGTGAGCCCCCAGCCCAGGGAGCCGTTGAACCCCTGAACGACCACGGGGATCCCCCGAAGGGCCGCGCCGTACACATTCAGGTCGCCCAGCACCAGATGGGCCTCAAACCATTGAAAAGGCCCCTCGAAATGGTGGTGCGGGTTGATGACGAGGGTGGTCTTGTTCTCCTCGGTGCGGAAAGGGGCGAGGGCCCAGCAGTTGCCCGTCTCCATGGCCGGGGCGTTCCGGTACACCCCCGGGAGGTCCAACGGGGCGAAACTCATGAGAAAGGCGTGCCACAGCGCGAGAATGTCCTTCGGCTGCACCCCGTCCGCCCAGGCGGGCGCCTTGTCCGGACGGTCCACGAGAAAGGCGTTAACACCGAGGGCAAAGCCCTCGCAGAGATCGCGCGTGACCGGATCCACCGTAGGCCAGGCCGCCTCGGCGACGCGGGCATGCCCCATGCGCAGAGAGAACTCGTCGGAAGCGGCATAGGCCGGACCGAACACGGCGGCCAACCGCCCGTTCGCCATGCGGTACGCGAGGAGCATCGGCTCCAGATGGTCCTCCGCCTGCGCATAGCCGAAGGCGAACCCCAGGGCCAGCGGCGTCTCCGCGAAGACATGCGGCACCCCCCACTCGTCCCGGTACAGCGACGCCTGGCCCCAAAGCGACGCGGGCACACCCGGCGCCTGCGCCTGCGCAGCGGGTGCCGCCGTCAAAAGGGCCAGCAATCCCGTGCCGGCGACGGAGCACTGGAAGAGAATGGCAGAAGTGAACCGCATCCCGTGATTATATGCGAACCCGAGGAATAAAAGGGACAACCGCACCTTCATGCGAAGTCCCCGACGGATGGACGATAATGTTCGCCTTACTGTGAAGGGTTCCGCCGTTCCGCCATCGGCATTTGCCGAGCGCGACCGCTTCCGCTATGATCATCGCAAAGGGTCCACAGTGGACCCGCGCGCCTGTGTCCGGGGAGAGAGTCCATGCACGCGCTTCTGATAATAGCGGCCTTGTTTTCAACGGGATTCGAAACGGCAATCCCCGTGCGGTTGGGTTCTCCGGAACATATGAAGGTTTCCAACGAAGCCTACCGTGAGGCCAGCGAAAACAGGACACATTTTGTTCTAGGGGCCAACGGGGAAGTCATCATCCCCTCTGACCGCCCTGAATCTAGGATGTGGTGGCCCGTTTACGACTACAC
>JAKPUV010001239.1 GCA_029554925.1 Candidatus Hydrogenedentota bacterium
GCACACCAGATCCACGCGGTTGAAGGTGTCCAGCACCGGGGCAAAGGGGCTCTTTTTGCCGCGCATGCCCTTGGCCAGGCACGCGACCCGCCCACGGTCCGGCGTGAGAAAACTGACAATCGCGCTGGTGTCGCCAAAGTCAACCTTGCGCAGCACGATGCCTTCGGTCTTCAGTTGGGACAATCCCGCCTCCAGCGTTGGGGGGCTGGCCGCCTCGGTTAGTAAACACGCGGCCAAATCATACCATCGCGCCCCTCGAAGGCGCAAACGATGCAGGGCGTGGGGAACCGCTTTTCGCCCGAAAACGGAGCCAAAATCAGACGCGATGGGGAGGAAAACTGCGGGGGGAACAGCCGCCCGCGCGGACAAGCCCGCTTCTTTGTCCACTCCGTCCACCCCGTCCACTTGGTCCACCGCATTCCCCCAATGCCCCGGCCTGCGGTACACTATCCGAACCTCCCCGGAAAAACGGGGTCTCACAGGGAAAGGAACGCACCATGACAGCGCCCCCGGGCGTGGCGGAAGCGCCCACCGCCCTTGACGACAAAGACCTGGTCCCGCGCGCCGCGGACCGGGACATGGAGGCTTTCGCCGAGTTGATGCGCAGGCACCAAAATCATGTCCACGCCCTGGCGTGGCGGCTCACGGGAAACCGCGAGGACGCCCGCGACCTCGCGCAGGAAGCCTTCCTGCGCGCCTGGAACAGCCTGGGCGCGTTCCGGGGCGACGCGGCCTTCGGCACCTGGATGCACCGGATCGTCGTCAACCTCTCCCGAAACCTCCACCGCGACCGCACCCGCAAGGGCCGCGACCGCGAGGTGGCGTCAGGAAACCCCTTTGACGAGGACGCGCCAACGCGCGAGGCGGCCGCCGGGCCCGCCGATTCCCCCGCGAAGAACGCCGAGGCGGGGGAATTGCGCGAGGCCCTGGAGCGGTGCCTCGGCGGCCTGACGCCGGAATACCGCGAGGCCTTCGCCCTGCGGGTCGAGCGCGACATGGACTACGCGGCCATCGCCGAAACCCTGGAATGCCCCGTGGGCACCGTGAAATCGCGCATCAGCGAGGCACGGCGGCGGCTGGCCCTCTGCCTGGAATGGCGCGGTGTGCTGGAAGGAGGCCGGACATGATTTCCCCGGAACTGCACGAGCAACTGTCCGCCTATCTGGACGGCGAGCTGGACCCCGAAGCCCGCACCGGGGTGGAGCGCTTGCTGGAGGAGCAGCCGGAACTCCGCGCCGCCCTGGACCGGATGCGCCACGTGGACGACCTGCTCCGGCAGGCGGCCCCCGAAACGCCCGCGGACCTGGTCCGCGACACGCTCCACGAGATTGACGAGGCCGCCCCCACCCGGGTGAAGGTGCGCTTTCGCGGGGCCGACGAGGCCCCCCGGCGGCGCAGCCCCGCCCAGTATCTGGCCGCCGCCGTGATGCTCTGCGCGGGCATGGCCGCGCTCTACTATTACCAGATGACGCAGTCCGTCCGGTCCCCGCGCGACGCGGAAATGCTCATGGCGCGGCAGGCCGGGGAGACGCCCGCCGAGACGGAGAAGAACGAAGTCTTTCCGGTGATGCTGATGGACGAGGCACCGAAGGGTGCGGCGAAGGCGGCGCCCGCAGCGGCGGCCCAGGACATCGCCGCCCCGGCGGAAACCGTTGCGGATGCGGACAGGGCACAGGCTGAAGCCCTGCCCCAATCCGCCCCGCCCGCCCCGGGAAGCGGGGGAGGGGCGTCCGCCGCCCCGCAGGAGGCCGCCCCCCTGGCCGAGGCCGCGAGCGCGGAACCAAGCGCCCCGGCAAAGGTCACGCGAAATCGCAGCCTGTTGTCCAAGTCCGCCGCGCCGGAAAAAGGGGAGGCGGGCCGGGGCCGGACCTCTCCCACCGCCCCGGCCCCCGCGCCTGCGGCCGCCCCGGTGGCCCCCGCCACGGGACAGGACCGCCCGCCCGCCCCGGCGCAGTCCCCCGCCACCCCCAAGCCCGGCCCGCCCGACAGCGGCGGATCCTTCGGCCCCGGCGTGGCCCTCGGCCGCGTGGTCGAAGGCAAGGTTTTCCTCCAGACGCCGGACGGATGGATGGAGCGGGGCTACGCGGGCGAAAAGGTCACGGAACTCACCCGGGGCGACGAGGCATTCAAGAAACTCGCCGCCGAACACCCCGCACTGGAAAAGATCAGCGCTCTCGGCGGCGTTGTGCTCTTCCGCTTCGACACCACCTGGTACCGCCTCACCGGCGGAGAGGCAACGCCGGCGAGCTAGGTCCGCCCCGCTCCGCGCTCGCGGAGGACTTGGCGGGCGCGTTCGAGGGCGGCGGCGATGTTTTCGGGGCCCAGGGGCACGCGCTCAACGAGGGCGCGGTCCACGAAGTAGAGGAGGCCCTCGCCCGGCGCGGCGCCGGTCACCTGGCGCACGGCTTCGGCGTAGAGGGCCAGTTGCAGGCCGTAGCGTTCGCCCTTTTCCGCGTTCGGCGCGCCGGTCTTGTAGTCGAGCACCGTGCCGTCGCCGAGCAGGGCGTCAATGGTCCCCCGGATCAGGTGCCCCTCGAAGGGCAGGAGGAAGGGCAGCTCGCGGCGGAATCCCGTGTCGGCGGCGAGGCGCGCGTGGAGCGGGTCCTCCCGAAAGCGTTCGGCCATGCGCGCGAGCTGGGCGCGCAGGGTCTCCCGCTGCCCCGGGTCGAAGTCGCTCTCGTCCAGCACCCGGTCCGGCAGCCCGGCGTTGTCCCCGGCGAAGTCCCACAGCTCGAAGAACCGGTGGACCGCCGTGCCCCGGTCCATGGCAAACTCCCGGTCCGTCGCCTCCTTTTCGGTGGCGGGCGGATCTTCCCCCGGGCCGCCCTCATCGCCGACCATCCAGTTAAGCAGGGCCGACACGGAGACGGTGATCCCCGCGCGTGCGGGGGGTGCGAAGGGCGCGATGCGGGCGCGGAGGGCGTCCACATCCGGCATTTCCCCCCGGTCAGGGGTGGGCGCGGGGCCGCAGAGGGCGGGGATTTCGCGGCGGACAAACGCTTTCCATCCGTCCCCGGCAACCGCGCCGCCGTGCTCCTTTTCGGCGAGGGCATAGGCGGCGTTGAAATGGGCGAACCAGGTGCCCTTCACGGCCTTGGGGAGGCCGCACAGCACGAGGTGGTCCCGCGCGCGGGTCATGGCGACATACAGCAGCCGCGCGGACTCCTCCTCCTCCCCGCGGTTGGCGGCCAGCCGGACAGCCCGGACCATCACGGGTTTGGCGGTGTCGTCGTCCGTTTTCTCCAGATCCCCGGCGTCCATCACCGCGCCGAGGTCCCGGTGCAGGTGCAGGGTGCCGCCGCCGTTCCTGCCCTTGTTCTGGGCGCACAGGTCCGGGAGGAACACGACCGGGAACTCCAGCCCCTTCGAGGCGTGGATCGTCATCACCAGCACGGCGTCACCGCCGCCGGTCTGGAGGTTGGCGTCGCCCTCCTGGACCGCCCGGTCGCGGACATCGTCGAGATAGCGCACGAAGTCCGCCAGCGTGGCGGGCAGGCGCGGCGAGAACTCGTCGGCCACGGTGACCAGTTTCGCCAGGTTGGAGGCCTTCTGCATCCCCTGGTGCTGGCCGAGGCACACGGCCTCCGCGCCGCTGAGTTCCAGCGCCCGGCGCAGGGCGGGGCCGGGCGGGTCGCCGCGCAGTTCGCGCACCCGCCGCAGGAGGTCCCGGGCGCGCGCAAGCCGGTCCGCCTCGGGAAAGCCTTCGGGGGGCTCCCCGCCGTGGAACACGCGCGCCAGCCCGCCCCGGTGCGGGTCGGCCATGGCCATCCGCGCCAGCGCGTCGTCGCTGAGGGCGGCGAAGGGCCCGCGCAGGAAGCACAGCAGCGCCGTCTCGTTCCACGGGTCGCAGACGGTCTGGAGCAGGTGCAGGACGTCCAGCACCTCCTGGCGTTTGTAGAAACTGCGGCCCGCGCCCAGGCAATAGGGGATGTCCGCGGCCCGCAGGGCCTCCTCGTAGTGGTGGACATGCGTGAAGCGGCGGAACAACAGGGCGATGTCGCCGTAGGCCGCGGGCCGCCGCCCGTCCGGATCGCCGATGGTCACCGGTTCCGGGCCGTGCACCATTTCCCGGATGCGCGCGGCGATGAACGCGGCCTCCGTCTTGTGGGCCTCTTCGGCCTTGACCTTTTCCCCCGTGTCCGGGGGCAGAAAGAATTCGACGGAGGCCCGCCCGGAGGCGGGGCGGTGGGTCTTCATGCCGCCGTAGTCCTCCACGGCGGCGAGCAGGCTGGTTTCCCGGAAAAACTGGTTGACGAAGGCCAGTACCTCCGGGGTGGACCGGAAGTTGGTGTCCAGGGCCACGCGCTGGTCCGCCGCCGCGCCGGCCTGGCGGAACACGCCCACCTCGGCCCCCCGGAACAGGTAGATCGACTGCTTCGCGTCGCCCACAATGAACAGCGACGGCCCGCCGGGGGTGGCGCAGAGCAGGTTGGCGATTTCGAGCTGGGCGCGGTCCGTGTCCTGAAACTCGTCCACCAGCAGGAAGGCGATGCCCCGCGCGGTGCGCTCGCACAGTTCCCGGTCCTCCGCGAGGATGCGGCGGGTCAGGTCAATCTGGTCGTCGAAGTCCTGGCATTCCAGCGCTTCCTTGCGCTCGGCGAACCGCGCAATCACCCGCTGCGCGATGGACAGAAAGGCGAGCGTGCGCCGCGCCGTTTCCATTTCCACCTCTGGATCGCCCTCCGGATCCAGCGATGCGATTTTCTGGCCCAGGGCGTGCAGGTCTTTGAGCAGCGCGTCTGCCCGGTCATAGGAGTCCCGGTCCGTCCATTTCTTGTCACTTGCCCTGGGGAGGTAGTCTCCCGCTTTCCCCAGTTCCGCCAGGGCCGTTCGGATTTCTTGCGGACCCGCACCGGGCAGCGTCGCCCTCTCCAGGAGGGTTACGGCATGCTGGAGGCGTTTCGCCCGCCCGTCGTTTTCGTCGTTAATGCAGGTTTCCAGCGCCTTCAGTTCATCCAAGACGGGCTTGAGCGCCGCAGGAGAGGCCAGGGCCAGAATCTCGCGGTCAAACACCTCCCCGGCCAGGCGTTTCCATTCCGCGGCGAGCGTTTCCGGCGTTTGGTCCCCCGGCATCCGCGCGGCGATATCCCGCAGGACCGCACGCTGTTCGATTGTCCGGCGCAGGGCGTCCTTCAGGCGCTTGCCGCCGTACTCCACGTAGAGCGCCTCCGCCCCGGCGTCGCCCGCCTCCAGCAGCCCGTCGAGCACCTCCGCCACCACGCGCTCCTTCAACAGGATGTTTTCGGCGTCGCTGAGAACGGCCGTGTCCGGGCTCAGCCCCAGGCGCAGGGCGTTCTCGCGAAGGAAGGACGCGCAGAAGGAGTGGATGGTGGAGGCGCGCGCGCTGTCCGCCTCGCGGACCAGTTCGCGCCAGAATTTCCGCGTGTCGCCGGTGGCGGCCTTCGCCTTCTCCGCGAAGCCCCTGCGCAGCCGCGCCTTCATCTCCGCCGCCGCCTTTTCGGCAAAGGTCAGCGCCACAATGCCGTCGAGGCGGGGCTTCTGGTCGGGCCACAGCTCCGGGCTGTCCAGCAGCCGCAGCATGCGCTCGATCAGGATGCGCGTCTTGCCGGACCCCGCCCCCGCGGACACGCAGATGCGCCGCGCCGTCCCGGTGATGGCCTGCTCCTGTTCCGGCGTAAACTTCATGCGTCGTCCTCCCCCTCGTCATCCCCCGCGTCCACGCCGGTCTTGCGCGCGATGCGCGCCTTCTGAAACCGCGCCGCCTCCGTGCGGAAGGGCGGCTTGCCGTCCGGCGTGGACGGCGGGAACTGCCCGGAGCGGATGCCCGCCACGGCCCGCGCGATGGCGTCCGCCGATGCGGCCCGCGCCGTCTCCCGGTCCACGCCGGAGCGCCCCTTTTTCTCGCCGATGCGCCGGTCCGCGTCCTTGGTCAGCGACAGGTACCAGGCCTCCCCGCAGAGGGTGCCCGGGCGGATCAGCTCCTCCACGGCGCGCATATACACCGCCAGTTGGATGTCCTGCCCGTTCTCGATGTCCTTCTGCGCGCACACCTTGCCGAGTTTGTAGTCAATGATCCGGACAGCGCCGCCGTCCGGGGACAGGTCAATGCGGTCCACCTGGCCGGACAGCAGCACGGTCCCGTCCTCTCCCGGCACCAGGCGCAGGGGGCCGGTTTCGCCCCCGTCCCGGCCAAAAGCCAACTCGAAGAGCGCCGGCGCGTAGCCTTCGGAAAGTGTCTTCCCAACGCGCGCCAGGAAGCGCACGAGCTGCCTTCCCATGCGCGTCTTCTCGGCCAGAAGGACGCCGGGGGAGAGGGTGTCTAGCCTGCTGCGGCTGTTCTGGAACGCCTGTTCCAGCGCCTCCAGAATGCCTTCCCCCTCCGCGCTTTCCCCGTCCCGCCGTCGCTCGTAATACAGCCGCAGGGCGTCGTGCATCAGGATTCCGCGCACGCGCGGGTCCATCTCTCCGGGTGTCGTGTCGTCCTCCGCGATCCTCAGCACGCGCTCCGCGAAAAACGCAAAGGGGCACGCGAGATAACTCTCCAAAGCGGAGGGGCTGAAGCAGTGTTCCGGGCCGAACTGTCCGGCCAGCCAGGCCTTCACTTCGGGGTCGGCCAGCACCCCGTCGTGGGGGCCGAAGGGCGACGCGTCATTGCGCGCGCGCTCCACCTCCGCCCCGTCGAGGGGACCCGCCAGCAGCTCCGGGAAGTCAGCCCGCAACCCGTCCGTCTGGTGAAGCAGGGCGGCGCGCGCCAGGTCGCGCGGCCCGGCGGCGCGGTTGAAAGCCGGCGCGCCCACATCCGGGGGGACGGTGTCCCTCGGCAGGTCCACGCCCCCCGGCAGGTCAAGCAGGGTTGTCACAAAGGGGCCGGGCAGGCATTCGCGCCCCCGGGCGTCCTGAAGACGCCATGACAGGACAAAGTCCCCCTCCGCTGCCGCGAGAGCATGGTGGAACACCAGCCGTTCGCGGTGGGCGTGCTCGCGACGGCCTTCCAGCACCACCTCGGCCCGCCGCAGGCGCTGGATGTCCTGCTCGGAGAAGAAGGCATTGGACGGTGGCGCGCCGGGCACCACGCCCTCGTTCGCGCCGCAGAAATAGACCCGGTCGAAGGAGCGGCCGCGCAGGGCGGACGGCGCCGCGAAGAACACGGCGTCGGGCGGCGAGGGCCGCCGGTACTCCGCGCCGCACAGGCTGCGGTCGAGCAGCTCGAAAAAGGCGTCCCGGTCCATTTCGCGGTCCGGGTCGCCGGTCTGGGCGAGCGTGGCCAAGGTGCCGTGCAGCGCCCGAAGGGCGGGGGAGGGGACCGCCGGCGCCTTGACGGTGCCGAGGGCCTCCACCAGCGCGGTGAAGGCCCGTGTGTGTGCCGCCTGCGACGCGCGAAGCGGCAGACGGTCGTCGAGGTCCGCCAGCGCGCCCACCCGCCGCTCCAGCGCCGCCAGCGCGGAAAGGGCGGGGAAGGGGAGGGGCACCCGGTCAGTGTCCGGTTCGGGAGGACGGCCCAGCCGTTCGCGCAGGCGCGCCAGCCGGGCGAACCATTCCTCCCGGCCACCGGTAATCCCCGCCGCCCCGGCAAGCCGCGGAAAGGGGGCTGTGTCCGGCGCGGCGGCCCCGTCCGGGGCAAACCACGGCGCGGAAACGACTTCCAGCGCGTCCTCCACCGCCCATTCCGACAGGGCGCGGATCAGTTTGCGCAGAAACAGGCCCACACCCCCGGAGGCCAACGGAACACCTCCTGCGGAACGCACGGGGATCCCGAACTCCGCCGCCGCGCAGTCCACAGCGGCGGCCTGCGCCGTGTAGTCCGGCAGCACCACCGCCACCCGCGACGGGGCGGTGGCCCCC
>JAKPUV010001245.1 GCA_029554925.1 Candidatus Hydrogenedentota bacterium
GGCGAACTGAAGGGCCGCGCCGCCACCCAAAAAAGGAGTGCCGAAAATGAGCCTGTCCCTGCTTCCCGTGACCCTGGTGGCGCTGTCCATGGGACTGTCCGCCGCCGCCCCCCCGCACACCCTCCGCTGCGAATACCGGACCAACCCGCAGGGGATTGACGCCCTCCAGCCGCGCCTGTCGTGGAACATGGCGGCAGACGGGCGCGGGCAGGCGCAGACGGCCTACCAGGTGCTGGTGGCCTCCTCGGCCAATCTCCTGGCGGAGGACCAAGGCGATCTGTGGGATTCTGGAAAGGTTGCCTCCGACGCCTCCATCCAGCTCGAGTACACCGGCACAGCCCCCGCCTCCTTCCAGGACTGCTTCTGGAAGGTGCGCGTGTGGAACCAGAACGGTGAGGTCTCCCCGTGGAGCGAGCCCGCCCACTGGAGCATGGGCGCGCTGGCGCCAAAGGACTGGGCCGGGGCCAAGTGGATCGGCCTGCCCGGCGGGGAGCAGCTCTCCGCCGAGGAGGAGGAGTTTTTGAAGGCCTCGTGGATCTGGGGGCAGGAGGCGTCCCCCGAGACGGCGGCCGCCGTCGGCACCCGGTACTTCCGCATGTCCCTCGCCGTGCCGGAGGACCTCCTCAGCGCGGTCTGCGTCTTCTCCGCCGACAACTCCGGCATCTTCTTCGTCAACGGGGAGAAAATGGGGGAGTGCAGCGACTTCCGCGGCGCGGTGGTTTCGGACATCACGAAGCGCCTCCAGCCCGGCGCCAACACGCTCGCCGTCTCCGTTTCCAACGCGGGCGAGGGGCCAAACCCCGCCGGCCTGATCCTCTCGCTGCGCATGGAGACGGCCTCCGGACAAAAAACCGTGCTGTCCGGCGCGGACGGCTGGAAGACCTCGACGCAGGGAGGCAAGGACTGGGAAAAGCCCGGTTTTGACGACAAAGCGTGGGAGGCGGCGAAGGTCATGGGCAAGAACGGCATGGGGCCGTGGAACGAGATCAAGCCCTCGGCCTCGCGCGTGCTGCCCGCGCGCATGCTGCGCCGCGAGTTCGAGGCGAAGCCGGCCCTGCGCCGCGCTGTGGTGGCCTATTCCGGCCTCGGCCTGTCGGAGCTGTACCTCAACGGCGAGAAGGTCGGCGACGAGGTGCTGTCGCCCGGCTGCACGCAGTACAACAAGCGGGTTTTCTACCTGGTCCACGATGTGACCGACCGGATCGCCGCAGGGAAGAACGCCCTCGGCGCGTGGCTGG
>JAKPUV010001260.1 GCA_029554925.1 Candidatus Hydrogenedentota bacterium
GCGCGGGGACAGCATGGGGAGGCGTTGGAAACCTACCGCGGGGTGCTGCGCGACCACCCGGACGCCCGCGAGACCGGCCAGTTGGTGGACGAGGCCTACCGGGCGATGAACGACCCGGCGGGCCGCGTGGAGGAATGGACCAGGATGACCGGGGCGCATCCCGACACCGCGTCCTGCTGGCTGCATCTCGGCATGGCCCAGCGGGATGCCGGCGCGCCGGAGGAGGCCGAGACGTCTTTGAGGCGCGCGCTGGATGCGGACCGCGGGGCGGACCCCGCGCTGACCGCGGACATCCGCGCCGCCCTCGCCGAAACCCTCGGCGCCCTGGGCCGCAAGGCGCTGGAGGAAATGAACCCCGCCCGGGCCGAGGCCCTGCTGCGCGAGGCCATGCGCCTCAACCCGCAGGACCGCTGGCATGAGGTGTGGCTGGGAAAGGCGCTCGCCGCGCGGGGACGGCATGGGGAGGCGCTGGAAACCTACCGCGGGGTGCTGCGCGACCACCCGGACGCCCGCGAGACGGGCCAGTTGGTGGATGAGACCTACCGGGCGATGAACGACCCGGCGGGCCGCGTGGCGGAATGGACCAGGATGACCGGAGCGCACCCGGACTCCGCGTCCTGCTGGCTGCATCTCGGGAAAGCCCTGGAAGACGCCGGAAACGCCTCGGCCGCGGCCGAGGCATTCGGAAGGGCGCGCGCGCTGAACCCCAAGATGGAGGGCCTGCCCGCAGGGGACCGAACGGGGGCGGCACCGTAGAACTAGGCGACCACATCCCCGGCGGGCGAGCTCCGGGATGCGCAACTGCAGACCATTGCAGGGGATCGAGAAAGAGGAGTGTGACGATGACCGACGAGAGAACAGCGGCGGCTCCCGAAGAGGTCCCGCAGGAACCGCGAAGCCGGCGCGGATTCCCCCTTCTCCTGGAACTGCTCGCCGCCGGCATGGTGGTCTTCGCGTCGCTTTGGTCCAGCCTGGACATGCTCAAGACCTACGGCGACCAGGTCGAAATGAGAACCGGGGTCCTGTTGTGCGCCTTCTCCCCCGCGGCCATGATCGCCTCGGGCCGGGGAATGCGGGGACTCGACATTGACAAGTTTCCGCAGGTGCGGGACTTCTTCCGCCTGAAAACACATTCCATGCCCCCGGAGGCCATTCCGGCCGATTACGAGGGATTCGACGTGAGGCACCACTCGTACTGCCTCATGCACTGGCACCTGATCCGGGCCATCGGCTGGACATGGCGGCTGCTGGGCATTTCGCACCGGTCGCTTCACTTCTTCGCCGCCGCGCTTTACGCCGCCCTGATGCTGGTCCTTTATGGGTGGTTCCGGGTGGGGATGGGCCGCGCCGCCGCGCTGCCGCTCACCCTCTTCATGGCGTTCTCCCCGGCGTTTCTCATTATCTGCGCCTCTCTGCGCGATTTCTCCAAAGCCCCCTTCCTGCTTGGCGCGGTGCTGATGCTGGTCCACCTTGCGGCGCGCCCGCGGGAGCTCCGGTTCCTGTGCCTCTGGAGCGGGGCGGCGGGGCTGGTGTCCGGGGTCGGGTTCGGGTTCCGGCAGGACCTGCTGCTCGTCCTGCCGCTGGCGCTCGCGGCGCTCGCCTTTCTCGTGCCGGTGAAAGCACCCCGTCCGGGTCGCGCGCGCGCGGCCGCCGCTTGTCTGTTTCTGGGACTCTTTGCGCTGGCCGGATGGATGCCCCTTCGGGGAACCCGTCTGGACAACGGGTCGGCCTCCGCCCAGGCCTCCGTCCAGGGGGTGTCGCAGGAGGTGGAGTCGCGTCTGGAGCTGGGCGGTGCCTCCTATGTGCACCACTACGGCTACAGCGACTGGCTGGATTTCACCGTGGTCAATGCCCACGCCCGGCGGCACGGGGACAGGACGCCCATGGAGGGGCATTTCACGCCCGGGCACGGCCGGGCGGGAGGGCGCCTGGTGCGCGAGTACTGGATGACTTTCCCGGGCGACATGGCCGCCCGGGCGCTGTCGGCCCTGTGGATGCTTCCCCGGATCTCCTCGATGGTGGACGAGCCGTATGTTTGGTACAATCCGGAACCCAGCGCGGATTACCTGAAGGCGCGCCAGGAATGGTATCGTCCGGTCGCGCGCAGCGCGGCGATTTGGGGATGGCCCGCGCTGGCCGCCGCCCTGGCCCTCCTTTTCGTCTCCAGGCCGCGCGCCGCCCTGCTTCTGGGCGCGGCTGTGGCGCTGTTCGGCGCATACCCCAGCCTTCTCTACGAGTTCCGGCACCTGTTCCATTTCTCGTTCCTGGCCTATTGGGCGGCCGGAACCGTCGTCTGGCAGTCCCTCGCCCTCGCCCTGCGCCTCCGCCGGGAACCGGGGTTTTGGCGAACCCTCCTGAGGAGACTGGGAATCTTTTCCGCAGCGGCCCTAGGAGGGTGCCTCCTTCTGCTGGGGGGCCAATGGGGCGCACGTGCCTGGCAGGACCGGCAACTACACGGGCTGCTCACCCAGTACACCGAGGCGCCCCTTGATCCCGTGCCGGTGGAACGGGTGATGGAGGAGCAGAAGGTGCTCCTCCGCCCCGCCGACGTCCTGCCGGGCCTGCGGGACACGGCAACCCTGCCGCCCTTTGAAGTCGGCGCGGAGTATGTCGCCGTTGAGTTCCAAAATGTCAGGGGGCCCGTCCCTCTTGACATCGTCTATGAGCAGGATCCGGCCACGAACTTCTCACGGTACATCACCCTGCCGCGCAACCTCTTCGACAACGAGGGCAACGGCACCTTCTTCTTTCCCGTTTACGAGCTCGTCTGGCCTCCCCTGTCCACCAACGAGCCAATGCGACGGGGGGCCTTTCGCGGGGTCAGACTCGGCGGCGACGCGCTGAAGGCCTTTTCGGGCATGTCACGCGTCCGAAACGCAAACGACTTTTCCCTCTGGCCCCACATTGTGATCCCGAAGAACGCCGAGGCGTTCCGGCCGCACAAGACGGGACCGCTGGACCGTTTCCTCCCCGGCGGGGACGGGTGAGTTCCAGACTCAGGACCGGCACGGCCCCCTGACGCCAAACACGCGGCGCGCATTCTCCCGCAGACGGTCCTTCAGTTCCGCCGGGTCCAGGCCCTTCACGCGGGCCAGCTCGGCGGCCGTCAGGAGAACGTCGGCGGGCTCGCAGCGCTGTCCCCGGCGGGGCTGGGGGGCGAGGTAGGGGGCGTCGGTCTCCGCTAGCAGCCGGTCCAGGGGGACGACGGCGGCGGCATCCCGCAGTTTCTGGGCCTTGGGGAAGGTGAGGTTGCCGGCGAAGGAAATGAAGCAGCCCAGCTCCACAAAGGCCGCCGCGCTTTCCGGGCCGCCGCCAAAACAGTGCATGACCACGGCGGGCAGGGCGGGCATGTGGCCGCGCAGAATGGCGAGGCAGTCGTCGTCGGCCTCGCGATTGTGGACCACCACGGGCTTGCCCAGTTCGGCCGCCAGGGCGAGCTGCCGCTCGAAGGCGGGGCGCTGGGCCGCCCGGGGCGCGAACTCGTTGAAGTAGTCGAGTCCAATCTCGCCGAGGGCCGCCGCCGCCGGGTGGGCCGCCAAGTCGCGCAGTCGGTCAACCGCGCCGTCGTCCACGCTTTCGGCGTGGTAGGGGTGCACGCCGACCACGGCGACAACGCCGGGCCGCGCGAGGGCGAGGGCCGCCCCGCTGCTCTCCAGGGTGTCTCCCACGACGGCGATCCAGTCGAGACGGTCGAGCGCCCGGTCCAGCACCTCCATGCGGTCCGCGTCGAAACGGGGATCCTGCAGGTGGCAGTGCGTGTCGGGGATGTGGTTCACGCCTGGTCGTTCTTGCTGCGCCGTTTCTTCTTGCGCTTGCGCTTGACGGCGCCCTCCCCCTGAACGGAGACGTCGGCGGACGCGGGTTCCGCGGGCCGGGGGGCCGGCTCCCGCCGTTCCACCGGACGCGGGGCGTCCCCGGCGGCGCAGGGGGCCTGGCAGCCCTCGCCGTCCTGCCGGCGCTTCCGGCAGGCCTCGTACTGGTCGCTCTCGTAGCTGAGGCAGCAGAGCAGTTTCCCGCACTGCCCGCTGATCTTGGCCGGATTGAGGGAGAGGTTCTGCGCCTTGGCCATGCGCATGGAGATGGGGCGGAACTCGTCGAGAAAGCTCGCGCAGCACAGGGGGCGCCCGCAGGTGCCGAGGCCGCCGGTGAGCTTGGCCTGGTCGCGCACCTGGATGTGGCGCAGCTCGATGCGGCTGCGCAGCTCGTGGGCCAGATCGCGGACGAGCTCGCGGAAGTCCACCCGGTTTTCGGCGACGAAGTGGAACGTGATGCGGCTCTTGTCGAAGGCGCACTCCGTGTCCACCAGTTTCATGGGCAGGCTGTGCTTTTCGATCTTGCGGCGGCACACCTCCTGCGCGCGGGCCTCCTGCCGCTCGATGTCGAGCAGGTTCTGCAAGTCTTCGGGGGTGGCGCGACGCAGCACGCGCATGCGCACGCGGTGGGTCTCCTCGGGGGACCGGGGCTCGGGCGGCAGCACGCAGACCCCCAGCTCCAGGCCGTCCTCGGTGTGGACGACGCAGGCGTCGTCACGGTTGAGGGTCAGCCCCTCACAGAGGAAGGAAAGCACCCGCCGCGGCTTTCTGAGCCGGACGCGGACGATGTCCATTCAGTCGTCTCCTTTCAGACGTCACCCCGCAAGGGTGAAAAACAGGTCGCGGAACACGCGCTTGCGGGCGATGTTGCGGTCAAGATAGCGCCAGGCGAGGTCCACGGCCCCGATTTTCACCGACGGGTCTCCCGGAACCTTCTGCAACCGGGACAGCTGGTCCCGGTTAAAGACGGATTCCGCGTCCCCGGTGGCGGCGAAGACCAGCTCGTCGCGGTACCACCCGTGAAACAGGCGGATGTGCTCGTAGAGCTCCAGCCGGAAACGCCCCGCCACAAACGCCTCCACCAGCTCCTTCTCCTGGCGCGTGGCGTCCTCCCCCTCTGTCTCCGCGTCCTCCTCGTCGCCGGGAATGCGGCCGGCCGCCTCCTCGATCTTCTTCTTCACCCCCTCCAGATAGGCGTCAAACTCCTCGGCCAGCGTCAGGGGGTCGTCCCCCTCCGCAAGGCGGCGCACGACGGACAGCACCGCCTGGCGCCGCTCGCTGCGGCACAGGTCGAGGGCGCGGCTCATCTGACCCTGGGAAAGGGCCGCGATGGTGTCCGCCTCCCCGGCGGACAGTCCCCGCTGCTCCCGGAGGAGGGCGGACACGGTCTCGCGGGGCAGCATGCCGAAGCGGACCCCCTGGCACCGGGACCGGACGGTGGGCAGAAGCTGCCGGGGGACGTCGGTGAGCAGGATGAAGGTCGTGCTGGTGGCGGGCTCCTCCAGGGTCTTGAGGAACTTGTTCTGCGCCGCCTCGTTCATCCGGTCCGCCTCTTCGATGACGTAGACGCGGCGGCGGCCCTCGAAGGGGCGGTACGCCGTGGTGTCGCAGATATCCTCGACCACCCGCGTCTTGATGATGCGGGTTTTGCCCGTGGGCTCGACCAGTTTGACGTCCGGATGGCCGCCCGCGTCGGTCTTGAGGCAGGAGCGGCACCGGTCGCAGGCGTCGCCGGCCGCGTCGCCGGCCTCGCAGTTCAGCGCCTTGGCCATTTCCAGGGCGGCCCGGCGCTTCCCCACGCCGGAGGGGCCCCAGAGGAGCAGCCCGCCGGGCACGCGGCCCTTGCGGACAATGTTGCGCAGGAGGCGGACGGCCACCTCCTGGTTTCTGACAGCCGAAAAACTCATGCTCTGTCCGGCGGCGCGGAGCCGCCCAAGGTTGCATTTTGACGGGTCTGGAACAGGCCGTCCACCACCGCGCAGACGGATCTAAACACGTCCTCCACGGGGGCGGAGGCGTCTATGATTGTAATACGCCGGGGTTCCGCCCGCGCAATGTCGAGAAAGGCGTCCCGGACGCGGCGATGGAAGTCGGCGGGCTCGCCTTCAATGCGGTCGGGGGCGCCGCGTCTTCCGCTGCGCGCCAGCCCGGTCTCCACAGGCAGGTCGAACAGCAGGGTGAGGTCGGGCGCAAGCCCGCCGGTCGCCAGGGCGTTGAGCGTCCGGATTTCGTCCATGCAAATGCCCCGGCCGCCGCCCTGGTAGGCGAGGGTCGAGTCGCAAAACCGGTCGCAGAGCACCACGCCGCCCCGATCCAGCGCGGGGCGGATGACCGCGTCCACATGCTGCGCCCGCGCGGCGGCGTACATCATGAGTTCCGACAGGGGGGAAATGCCGCCCGTGGCCGGGTCCAGGAGCAGGCCGCGCAGGGCCTCCGCCAGGGGGGTGCCGCCGGGCTCGCGCGTGACAGTCACGCCCGCGCCGCGTTGCTCCAAGTGTTCTGACAGCAGGCGGAGCTGCGTCGTTTTTCCGCAGCCCTCGATGCCCTCCAGCGTGATGAAAAGCCCCTTCATTCCCCCGTGACCCCCCGGCGCGCCGCGCGGCCCTCGGCAAAGAACCGCTCCAGACCCTCCGCGTCGCCGTCTTGCAGCAGCTGGAGGAACCCGTCCAGGCGCCGCCCATATTCGGCGAGGCTCTCCAGAAGCGCCTCCCGGTTGGTGAGGCAGATGTCCCGCCACACCTCCGGCGGGCCGCCCGCGATGCGGGTGGTGTCGAGAAACCCCCTGCCCACAACGTCGCGGGTGAGGGGCGCGGCCCCGGCCAGCGCGGCCAGCGCGGCGGCGGCCACATGGGGCAGATGGCTGGTGCGCGCGAGCAGCGCGTCGTGCAGGTCCGGCGCGATGGGAACCACGCGCATGCCGACGGACTCCCACAGGGCGCGGACGGTGCCGACCGCCGCGGGGTCCAGTCCGGAGCCGTCCTCCAGGAGGCAAACCGCCCCCTCGTAGAGGTCGGCGCGCCCGTGTTCGGGGCCCGCGTTCTCGCTGCCCGCCATGGAGTGGCCGCCCACGAAGCGGCGGGGTGCGGGCCAGGTGGCGGCGGCATGGGCGCAGATGAGGCCCTTGGTGCTCGCCACATCGGTCACCACGGCGTCCGTGCCGCGCAGGGCGTCCATCAGGGGGGGCACGGCGGCGGCCGGCGCCGCGAGCACCACCAGCTCCGTCCCCGAAGCCAGGTCCGCGGGCGCGTCCGCAATCTCGTCGATCGCCCCAAGCCGCAGCGCGGTTTCCAGGGTTTCACGGCGGCGGCCCGCGCCGACAACACAACGGGCCAGCCCGCGTTTCTTCAGGGCCAGCCCGAGGGAGGCGCCCAGCAGTCCGACGCCCGCAATGCCTATGCGCTCAAATCCGGGGCTCATCCGTCGCCTCCCAGCGCCGCCACGGCTTCGGCGACGGTGAACCGTTTCAGGTACAGCGCGCGGCCGACGATCGCCTCGTCCACGCCGTCGGCGGCGAGGTCGCGGGTTTTCCGCAGGTCTTCCAGACAGGAGACGCCGCCGGACAGGGTGACCGGCACGCCCGCGGCGCGGGCGACGGCGCCGGTCGCCGCATGGTTGGGGCCCTTCATCATGCCGTCGGAAAGGATGTCCGTGTAGATGATGCGGGCCGCGCCCGCGGCGGCGGCCTCCCGGGCGAAGGATTCGGCGTCGGCGTCGGTGTCCTCCATCCATCCGGAGAGGGAGACCTTGCCTTCGCGCGCGTCAATCCCCACCGCGACCCGCCCCGGATGGGCCGCGCAGGCGGCCTTCAGGAGTTCGGGATCGCGGAAGGCCGCCGTGCCGAGGATGGCGAGGGCGGCCCCGGCCTCCAGAACGGCGGCGATGGTGTCGAGGGAGCGGAGGCCCCCGCCGACTTCAAAGCGCACACCCGCCCGGGCGAGGGCACGCAGTTCGTCCAGCACGCAGCAGCGGCCCCAGCGGGCGCCGTCGAGGTCCACGACATGGACCATGGCCGACGCGGGGTCGGCCCCGGCGTCCGCGAGGTCCCGCCACCAGGCCAGCACCTGGGCGACGGGATCCTCGGAGAACACCGTTTCCCGCCCGTAGTCGCCCTGGACCAGATTCACGCACCGGCCCCCGCGGATGTCCACGGCGGGGACAATGCGGACGGTCATGACGCGGCGGCCAGGGTCTGCTTCGCCTGTTCCACGAGGGCGGCGAAACCGGCCTTGTCGGAGACGGCGATTTCGGCGAGCACCTTGCGGTCCACCTCGATGTTGGCCTTGCGCAGGCCCTCCATGAAGCGGTTGTAGGACAGGCCGTTGGCCCGGGCGCCCGCGTTGATGCGCGCGATCCACAGGGCGCGGAACTCGCGCTTGCGCGCGCGCCGGTCGCGGTAGGCGTACTGCCCGGCGTGGGCGACCGCCTGCTGGGCGGTCTTGTTCAGCCGGTGGTGGCTCCCGCGGTAGCCGGAGGCCAGCTTCAGGATCTTCTTGCGCCGCCGGCGGGAAGCCGGATTGTTGGTGGCTCTGGGCATGGTTCACACCTTTCTTCGCCGCCGCGGGGGGGACCGCCGGGGTCCGCCGCGCCGCGCGGCCGGGTTGCATCGGTTACGCGTTCGGGAGCATCCGCTTCACGCGCTGGCTGTCCGCCGCGGCCACCAGCGTGGCATGGCGCAGGTTGCGCTTGCGCTTGGGGGTCTTGGACGACATCAGGTGCCGCGCGTACGCCTTGTTGCGCTTCACTTTCCCGTTCGCCGTCACCTTGAACCGTTTCGCTCCGCTCCGGTTCGTCTTGATCTTCGGCATGTGATCGCCTCCATGGGTTCTTGGCGCCGCCTCCGCGGGAAGGAAAAGCAGCGTCTTCCCCGCAGAGCGGCAGGTTAATCCGTCAATCCGTCATTCCGCGCGCGGCGGCCCCGGGGTCCGCGCCGGCGGCTCCGGCTTCGCGGGCGCCGCCGCCTTCACCGGCGTGAGCATCAGGCTCATCGTGCGCCCCTCAAGCCGGGTGTCCGTGGGCCGGTGGTCCTCGATGTAGAGGTCCTTGGTGGCCTCCAGCACCTGCTGGAGCACGGCCCGGCCAAACTCCGGGTGCGACGCCTCGCGGCCCCGGAACATGACCGTCACCTTCACCTTGAACCCCTCGCCCAGGAACTCCCGGACGTGGGTCACCTTGTTTTCCAGGTCGTGCTTGTCAATCTTCGGCCGGAACCGGATCTCCTTCGCCGTCACCGTGTGCTGGTGCTTGCGCGACTCGCGCGCCCGGCGCTTCTGCTCGTACCGGTACTTCCCGTAGTCCATGATCCGGCACACCGGCGGGTTCGCCTTCGGGGCGACCTCCACCAGGTCGTACCCGCGCTGCTCGGCCTCCTGGAGCGCGTCCCGGGGACTCATGATCCCCAGCTGCTCGCCCTCCTCGTCAATCACGCGCACCTGACGCGCGCGGATCTGGTCGTTCACGCGGATCCCGTCGTCCTTGTCCTTCCTTCCTGGGATTATGTTCCTGTCTCCTTCTTCCCGGACCGCCCCGGGATGTGCCGACCGCAACGCCCGCGGACACCAGGCCCGCCGCGCCGCGGCAAAAAAAAAGCGGCGGAAAGACACGTCTGTCCTTCCGCCGCAAAACGCGCAAACACACTTCACGCCTTTCACGCAACCACGCGCAGCAAACACGGGATATGCCCGGCCGCAGCATGGTGAGGACACGGTCCTTCTTGTCGGGACGGCCGCGTCGCCGCGCCGTCCACCCCGAAGCATACCAAAAAGCAGCCAAACCCGTCAACTTCCCGGCAAGCGCGTTACCGGGCCGGCGGGGGCCGGTCAGCCCACGGTGTAGGGGGCGCGCTGGGGCCGGTCCACGTGCTTGTTGGCCTCCTCGTCGTCGAAGCGCTCGGCGGCGGGGTCCCACTTGAGGGGGCGGCCGACCCAGCGGGCGATGTTGCCGAGGTGGCAGACGGTGGTGGACCGGTGGCCGGTCTCCACGTCCGTGACGGGGAGTTCGCGGGAGCGGATGCAGGCCTCCCAGTGGCC
>JAKPUV010001267.1 GCA_029554925.1 Candidatus Hydrogenedentota bacterium
CGCATCGCTCGCCACCTGGCCCATGCCGCGGGCGCGGGCGATGGTGCCCAGCGCCCGCGCCACAAACGCGGCGTCGCCGCCGGACTCCTCAAGGGACGCCTCCAGATAAGCCGCCATCTCCTCCGGGGTGCCAAGATGCTCAGCCGGATCAAATCGCGTTGTCGCAGTCTTTGCCATGGGTGACTCCTAAAGACTCCCCGCCTCTCCTACTTGGCGGCTTTTGCCTGGTCCATAACCCAGCGGGTGAGGAGGCGGACGCCGAAGCCGGTGGCGTGCTTGGGGTTCAGGTGGGGGATGTGCTTGACGCCGTAGGCGACGCCCGCGATGTCAATGTGCGCCCAGGGGGTGCCGCCCACGAACTCCTTGATGAAGGCCGCGCCGGTGATGGTGCCCGCGTCGCGGCCGGGGCTGATGTTGCACAGGTCGGCGTGGTCGCCCTTGATGAGGTCGCAGTACTCGTCCCACAGCGGCAGGGGCCACAGGCGGTCGCCCGTCTCCTCGCCCGCGCCCACGAGGGACGCCACGAGCCCGTCGTCGTTGCCCAGCACGCCGGCGGCGTAGTGGCCCAGGGCCACGACGCACGCGCCGGTGAGCGTGGCGAGGTCCACCACCACGTCGGGGGCGTGCTTTTCGACGGCGTAGGCGAGGGCGTCGGCGAGGATGAGGCGGCCCTCGGCGTCCGTGTTGCGCACCTCGATGGTCTTGCCGTTGTACGCGCGGACGATGTCGCCGGGGGTCTGGGCGCGCGCGCCGGTCTTGTTCTCCACGGCGGGCACCACGGCGACCAGGTTGACGCGCGGGCCGAGGTGGGCGAGGGTCATCATGGCGCAGAGCACGGCGGCGGCGCCGCACATGTCGTACTTCATCTCGTGCATGCCCTGGGCGGGCTTGATGCTGATGCCGCCCGCGTCGAAGCAGACACCCTTGCCCGCGAGCAGGATGGTCTTCTTCGCCCGCGCGTGGCGGTACTCCATCACCACGAGCCGGGGCTCCTCGGCGGCGCCCTTGGCCACGCCGAGCAGCGCGTTCATGCCGAGCTCGGCCATCTCGCGCGGGCCGAGGACCGTGCAGGACATGCCGCTCTCCCGCGCGACGCCCCGGGCAAACTCGGCCAGCGCGGACGGCGTGAGGTCGTTGGACGCCGTGTCGGCGAGCTGGCGCGCGCCGTTTACGCCCATGGCGATGAGCGCCGCCCGGTGCGTGTCGCGGGCGGCCCGGTCGGGGTTCACGCCGTCGGGCACGATGAGCGTCACGGCCTCCACCGCGGCGCCGCCCTCCGGGTCGCCCTTCCGGTACACCTCGAAGCGGTACTGCGCGAGGACCAGCCCCTCGACGAAGGCCTCGGCGAAGCGGTCCGGCATGCGGGTGACATCAAGGAACACGTGGCGCACCCGGTGGCGCGACAGGGGCCCGGCGGCCGTGCCCGCGGCGCGGCGCGCGCCCTCGGCGGAGAGCTTCGCCCGGGATCCGACCCCCACCGCCAGCACGGCCTGCGCGCGGTCGCGCGGCGTGGGCAGGCACTGGCACTGGCCGGTCTTTCCGGTGAACACGCCCCGGGCCGACAGCGCGCAGAGCGCGGCGGCGGCGGCCTTGCCGGCGCGCAGCCCGGCGGGGTCATCCCCCTCGAAAAAGGGCGTGACGAGGCAGGTGTCGCCCTTGCCGCCCCGGTAGGCTTCGGCGTGGATGGCTTCAATCTTCATGGGTCGTCTCCCTTGGGGTTTCCGCGGCCGTTTCCGGCGCGGGTTCAGGTTCCGCGAGCAGCCAGTGCCCCTGGTGCCCCGTGACGCGCGCGCGCACGAGGTCGCCGGGCCGCGCGCCGCCGGGGAAGGTCACCGCGCGCCACCCGTCGGTGCGGCCGTTGACCCAGCCGCGCCGGCGGGGGTGCGGGCCGTCCACGAGCACGGTCTGCACCGTGCCCGTGAGGGCCTGCTGCCGCTCCGCGTTGATGCTCTCCTGGAGGGCTATAACACGCGCGAGCCGCGATTCCTTCGCGGCCCGCGGAACGTCGTCGGGCAGGGACGCCGCCTCCGTGCCGGGGCGCGGCGAGTACTTGAACGGAAAGACCTGCGAGAAGCGCACGGCGCGCAGGCAGTCGAGGGTCCGCTCGAAGTCCTCCTCCGTCTCGCCGGGAAAGCCGACGATGAGGTCCGTGCTGATCTCGACCCCCGGCACCGCCGCCTGCAAATAGGCCACCTTCTCCAGGTACTCCGCCAGCGTGTGGCGGCGCCGCATGGCCTTCAGGATGCGGTCCGACCCCGCCTGGAACGGCAGGTGGACCTGCTTGCAGATCACGGGCTCGGCGGCCATCAGGTCGGAAAGGGCGTTGTTCCAGTCCTTGGGGTGCGGCGACGTGAAGCGCAGCCGCGCCAGCCCCTCCACGCGGCACACGCCGCGGAGCAGCTCGTAGAACCCGTAGTCCGGCGACACCCGGTAGGAGTTCACGTTCTGGCCGAGCAGCCAGATCTCGCGCGCGCCGCGGGCCACCATGCCCCGCGCCTCGCGCAGGATGTTCTCCGGGTCGCGCGAGACCTCGCGGCCCCGCGTGTGCGGCACGATGCAGAAGCTGCACAGGTTGTTGCAGCCCTTCGTGATGGCGATGTACGCCCGGATCCCCTCCACATGCCCGCGCTCCACCCACTCCTCGGGCACGAAGTTCTGCACCCGGCCCTCCCGCTCCGCCCAATGGGTGTCGCACACCCGCCGCCCCCCGGCCACCTCCGCGAGCATCTCGCCCAGGCGGAACAGGTTGTCCGGGCCGAAAACGAGGTCCACGCAGCGCTCCCGCTGGAGGATTTTCTCGCCCTCCTGCTGGGCCACGCAGCCCGCCACCGCGACGATCATGTCCGGACGCGCCTCTTTCAGCGGGCGCAGGGTGCCCAGAAAGCTGTAGACCTTGTTTTCCGGGTTGTGGCGCACCGAGCAGGTGTTGACGATGACCAGCGAGGCCTCGTCCGGCGTCGCCGCCGGGGCATAGCCCAGCTCCGCGAGCTGGTCCAGCATCCGCTGGCTGTCATGCTCGTTCATCTGGCACCCGAAGGTCTTTATGTGGACGCTTTTCGGCATGGCGGGGTTCCGTGTCCGCGGGAAGTATGAAGGAACAGTATAGCAACGCGCGCCCGCGC
>JAKPUV010001350.1 GCA_029554925.1 Candidatus Hydrogenedentota bacterium
CTGACGCGCCTCGCGCGGGACGCCGGGGCCGCGCAGCCCCTGCCCGTGCGCGGCGGCGCCGTGCGCCTGGAGGTGGTGAATTTCCCCGGGCACCAGGGGAAAGCGCTGGTGAACAACGTGGCGCTGGTCACCACGCCCGGGGGCCTGGCCTTCGCCCACACGGGCGACCAGTCCAATGACGACGACTTCGCGTGGATAGACACGGCGGGCGCGTCGCGGCGCGTGGATGTGCTCCTGCCCAACTGCTGGTCGCCGGAACTCCCCAGGGTTGTTGCGGGCTTCCGCCCCGCCGTCGTCATTCCGGGGCACGAGAACGAGCTCGGCCACACCCTCGACCATCGCGAGCCCTACTGGATGACCTACCCGCGCCTCGGGGACGCGCTGCCCCTTGCCGTCCTCATGGCCTGGGGCGAGTGCTACCCCTACCTGCCCAAGGACAGGTGACGGGCGGCACTGCCTACCCGTTCAGCTTCCAGCCCTTGCGGTATTCGCGGGCGAGGAGGGCCTGCGCCTCGGGGCTGTTGGTGACCGTGCCGTTCGCGCCGTCATAGTCAATCTTCTTCCCCGCGCGGTAGGCGACGAGGCCGAGCATCATCATCTCAATCATCTTGCCCGCGTAGTCGAAGTCGCAGGAGGTCTTGAGGTTCCCCTTGCAGGCGTTGAACCACTCGGTCTGAAAGTTGCCCACCGGCGGCAGGAGCGTGTCCTTGGTGCGGGGGGTGTAGTAGGTGAGGTCGCCGTCCTCGTCGTTGGGGATGAGGAAACGCCGCTCGAAGTGGGAGACGAGGGTGCCCTTGGTGCCCTTGAACATGGCCCCGTGGTTGATCTTGGCAAGGTTCACATAGTCCGCGGGCGCCTTGGGCATCGCGCCGCCCTGGTACCACGAGACGGGGATCGCGGGCCGCCAGTCGTTGGCCGGAAGCTCCCAAGTCAGGGTGAGTTCGACGGGGGTCACCTCGGGGTTGAAGGGGTCGCCGGCGCCCTCGGCGGTGAGGGGCAGGCCCGCCTCAATGGCGTTCCACACGATGTCCATGGTGTGGCTGCCCATGTCGCCCACCTGGCCCGAGCCGAAGTCCCAGTACATGTTCCACTGGAGGCAGTTGGCGCCGGGCTCGCCGGAAAAATACTCCGGGCTGTAGGGGTGGAGGGGCGAGGGGCCGATCCACAGGTCGTAGTGCAGGTTCTTCGGCGGCTTTCCCTGGCCCGCAGGATAGCCGGGACGGCGGATCTGGCGGTCGCCCCAGGCGCACGCGGACTTGAGTTCGCCCACCGCGCCGTCGCGGATGAGCTCCTGCACGCGGTTGTAGTTCTCGTGGGAGTGGCGCTGCGTGCCGACCTGCGTCGCCAGCTTCCCCTTGTTCTTGAGGTAGGTGGCGCGGACCACGCGGGCCTCCTCCACCGAGTTGGCCAGGGGCTTTTCGCAGTAGACGTGCAGCCCGCGGTTCATGGCCCAGTTGGCGACAAAGGCGTGGGTGTGGTCGGTGGTGCAGCAGACCACGGCGTCCAGGTTCTTCTGGTCGAGGCACTTGCGCCAGTCCACATGGCGCTTCGCCTTGGGGAACTTCTCGGCGGCGAAGTCGAGGTGCTCCTCGTTCACGTCGCAGATCGCCACGACGTTCTCCTTCGCCAGACCGTCATAGTGCGCAATGGCCCGGCCGTAAGCGCCGATGAGGGCGATGTTCAGCTTGCTGTTCGGCGTCTCCGCGCCGAAGAGGGTGCCGCTGGGCAGCACCATCAGTCCCGCGCCCGCCGCCGCCGTCCGCAAAAAATCCCGCCGCTGCATCGTGGTCTCCATGGGCCGTTGTCCTTTCCACAGGTTGAGGGAACAGTCTGATGATAGTCCCGGGAAGTTCCGGAGTCAACCATGGCCCCGCATTCATTTCGCCAGATCAATCTCCCGTTGCTGTATTT
>JAKPUV010001279.1 GCA_029554925.1 Candidatus Hydrogenedentota bacterium
ACGATCCGGGCGGCGGTCGGCGCCGTGCGGCTGAGGAGAAACTCCACCCGCGTCAGGACCGTCCCGGCGAAGGCCTTGAAGACATTGCCCCGCACGGCCCCCGTGAAGGCAAGACGTATCTCCGGGATGCCCCCGCCCACCGTGAAGGTCCCGCCGGACGCATGCGCGAGGGTGACGGCCCCGGTGGCGTCCACCTCGGTGTCCGTGAGCGCGCCCTGCGCAAAGCTGGCCGCAGCGGGCTGCGCCCAGGTCTCCTGGTGCCCCGACGCGGAGGCGCCCGCCTGCGCCCGGTAATGGAATAGCCCCTCATCCAGACCGGTGAACGTGTGCTCCGCGAGGGGGGCCCAGTCCGCGGTCACCGGGGACACGAGAAACGCGGGGTCCGGCGACATCATGGCGCGGTAGGTGTCCGCACCCGCCACGGCCGACCAAAACACGGTGTTTTCCGTGCCGGGGGTGTCGGTGGGCTCGGAGGACATGACCGGCGCGGGCGGCACGATCTCGAACCGGTAATCCTCCACCTCGCCGTCCGCAGCCAGGCCGGTGGGCATGCCCACAGGAATGGAGGACACCCGGAACCGGGCAAAGGCGTTCGCGCCGGGAACCGCCCCGGCGGGCACGATGATAACAAGTGCATTGGTCCCCGGACTCAGCGGCTGGGCGGCAAATATCTGGTCGCCGGGGTCCGTCCACGAGCCGTTTTGCCCGAAATCCACCCAGGCGTCCAGGAAGCAGAACGCTGTGACGGTCACATTCACCAAAACGGAGGAGCCGGGGATGATTTCCCCCGTCAGCGCCACGCCGTCCTCGTCGGCCGTGCGTTCCCCGTCGTCGCCGAGGGCGTTCCAGGATGACAGCGCCACCGCCTCATAGTCGCACACCGTGCCCAGGAACGGCCCGGCGGACCGCCCATGCCGCGCCCCGTCATCGGCCAGCGCGGAGGGGTAGGGGGCCGGGGCGTCGCCGAAATCGTGGTCCCCGCGCACCCACCCCGTCACGCGCACCTCGTCCAGCCCCAGCCCGGCGGCGTCTGGAGGCGTGCCATCGGCAGGGGCGTTGTCATAATGCGAAAAACGCAGAAAAAACGTGTTCGAATAGGAGAATCCCCAGACGGCGGCGGCGGCGTCCAGATCCACCGTGAATTCCGTGTAGGCGGCGGTCAGGCCGTGGTCTGTGGTCAGATGACGCAGGGGATACCAGGTGACGCCATCGGGACTCGCCGCCAGCCCGTCCCAGGCGGGACTCCCGGTAAAGGCGGCCCAAGGGGCGAGGAGATGGGGCTGCCCTCCGAAAGTCCGTGCAAAGAAAGACAGCGTAACCTGTTCGTATTCCTGAAGATCAAGACGGAGCACCAGCTCGTTCAGGGCATACGTGGGGCTCGCGGCGCTGTCCAGGACCGCATGGCCGGTGCCGTCGGCGGGGGAGAGGGTCTCCAGCACGCGGGTGCGGCTGCCGGGGTTGGTGTCGGCGGTCCACCAGGGGGCGAAGGCGCCGAATTCAAAGCCGTCGTGGAGGGGGAGGGGGGCGGGGGTCTGTGCGGTACCCGGGGGGGCGACGAGGAGTCCGAAAAAGGGGAGAAGAGAAAGGAAAAACGCCCTGCCCACCGGTGTGCGGCCCATACTGCGGACCCCTCCGCGCTTCCCGTCCCGCGATCCCACTTCCTGATGCCGGGAATCTCCGCGCCGCCGGGGCGCTTCCCGGGGAACCCGTTTCCTCCGGGGGCGGGGACGGGGCCTCCCGGGGGGATTCCGCGCGCGTTTAGGCGGTGGCGGCGGGCTCCTTGGTGTTCTTGGTGACTTCCTTCTCGGCGAGGATTTCCTTGCCGCGGCCGACGAGGGCGTATTTGGCGTAGCCGCGTTCGCGGGCCTCGTCCTCGACGTAGGCCTCCATGGCGGCGCGCCAGCCCTTCATGCCGGGATCCTCCCAGAGCTTGAGCTCCTGGGGATTCATGGAATAGCGCCAGACACCCTTAGCCATCGCAGCCTCTCCTTGTGAACCCGTTC
>JAKPUV010000002.1 GCA_029554925.1 Candidatus Hydrogenedentota bacterium
AGGTCCACGGCGAGCGCGCGGGCGCTCCACCGCAGCAGCACGGCCATCATGCACAGCGTCAGGGCGCTGCCGATGGTTGCTCTCAGGACGTCAACCGCCAAGGGGCATCTCCTCCAGGCGCGTGTACACCGCGCCGCCGGGCTTCAGTTCGCTCTGGAATAATGCCACGGCGGGAGCGGGGAATGCATCCCCGAAACCCGGCGCGGCGGCGGCCAGCTCGCCGAAAGCCGCCAGCAGGGGGGCCAGCCCGTGCGGGGCACGCACCCGGCCCAGGGTCAGGTGGGGATGAAAGGGCTTCGGCTCGGGGGACAGGCCGATGGCCACCGCGCAGGCCTCGGCGGCCTGCTGGACCGCCGACAGGTCGCCGGACACCGCGCGCACCCCCGCCCACAGCACCGACGGGCGGCGCAGGCTGGGAAACGCGCCCAGCCCCTCGGCCGCGAGTTCAAGCGGGGCTAACCCGGATACGAGCGGCCGCAGGCGCGCCGCATAAACGGACGCCTGCTCCGGCGTCACCTCGCCGAGAAACCGCAGGGTCAGGTGAAGGGTCTCCGGCCGCACCCAGGACACCCGCCCGCCCAGGGGACGCAGCGAGGCGATGCACTTCCCCAGCGCCGCCCGCGCGGCGGGGCCGGTCTCAATAGCCGCAAAACAGCGCATGGGAGTCAACGGTCCTCAACCGGAGCAAAGGTTCCCAGCCCCTCCAGGCAGGCTTCGGGGATGCCGATGTCCGCCACAATGATCCGTCCCGTGTAGGGGCGGGCGCTTTCCGCGAGCAGGCCGCGCTTGAGGCAGGCAAAGGTCACGGTGGTGTCGGCGCGCACGACGGCGCCGCCCGGTTCGCCGGTGTCGGCGTTGAGCCCCGAGGGGATGTCCACGGCCACGGTGGGGATCCCCTCCGGCCAGGCCCCTATGGCTGCGCGCGCCGCGCCCCGGACCTCGCCCATGAACCCGGTGCCGAGCAGGGCGTCCACGAGCACGCCGGACCCGCGCAGGGCGGCAGTCTCGCGGGCCGCCGTCTCCGGGTCGGGCGCGGGGACCACGATACCGCCGAGGCGCTCGTAGGCGCGCAGGAAGACCGCCGCGTCGCCCGTGACGGCCGCCGGTTCGCCGATGAGGACCACGCGCACCGCACGGCCCGCGCACAGGGCGAGGCGGGCGACGACAAAGCCGTCCCCGCCGTTGTTGCCCCTGCCGCAGACGACACCCACCGGCCCCGGCCACCGCGCGGCCTCGGCCCAGACGGCCGCGCCGGCGGTGTTCATCAGGACCGCGCCGGGAATCCCGACGTCCTCGATGCACCGCCGGTCGGCCTCGCGCATCTCCGCCGCCGTCAGCACACGCCGCATGGCCCCCTCCCCTACCACTGCACGCGTACGCGGTAAACCAGCTCGACCGTGCCGTCCGCCGGAATGTCGAGGGAGAAGACCGCCGTGTGGGCGTCCTTCTTCACGAAGTCGTGGGACTTGGAGAGGATGGTCCAGGTGGCGGGCATGGGCTCCACGACGTCCACGGTCACCGGGGTGTCCTTGTGGTTGCGCACGGGGATGCGGAACTCGGCCTCGTGAATGGTCGGCCCGACGCCCCGGTAGTCACTCTGGATGCGCTCGGCGACGACGTCGAAGGCCTTGCCCAGGCGCAGGCGCACCTCCTCGTCCTTGGCCGTGTGCTTGATGCGGTCCTCGCCGGAGAACTGGTACATGCCGCCGCTGTCCTGCTGGTACACGCGCATGATCCCCGCGGGCAGCGGGATGCCGAGCTGGTTCTTCTCCTCGTTCTGGAAGGTCAGGAACACGTCCACGTTCTGGTTTTTGATGGGCTCCATCTTGCTGGCGTAGAAGGCCACGTCGCCGCGGAACTCGTAGATCTTCTTCACCGCCACGCCGTTGCCGGAGAGCAGGCTGACCTGTTTCGACTGGTTCTGCTTGATCGTCGTGCGGCGCTGGAGCGTGTACAGGTGGTACTCGGCGAAGGACTCCTCGACCATCCGCATCTCGCGGGGGGCGCCCGCCGCCTTCATCATCTCCATGGCGGGCGCGGGCATCATGTCCGACTGCACCACGTTCACGTCGCCGGCGACGAGTTTCAACTGCGCGTTCTGGTAGGTGGTTCCGGACTGGTTGTTGAGGGTCACCCAGCCCTCGAGGTTCATCTTGGTCTCCTCGCGGTTCATGGTGACCACGTAGTCCGCCTTCCACGACATGCCGGAGGTGAGGTAGGTCGCCTCGACCTCATGGTCCCTGCCGCCGTTCTCCAGCAGCCACACCAGCGTCGGCTTGGCGATGAGCTCGCCGGGCAGCTCGGGCAGCACCACCTGGCCCGGATGGCCGAGGAATATCTTCCCCTCCACCTCGTAGATGGGGCCGTTGTTCACGCTGAGGAGTTTCGCCTTCTGCTCGAAGAAATTCAGGTCGTTGCTCTTGTTGACCAGCGTCACCTCGCGGCCCACGTACTTCTCCATGAGCTTCTCCGGGCTCATCAGGTCAAACTCGTAGTTCTGCTCCAGAATGTGCAGGTTGCCGCCGTCGTTCAGCGACACCAGGCTCACCGTCTCCGGCTGGATCGCCGCGGCCACGTCCATGAAGCGCAGCGTGAGCGTTCCGGGGGCCAGGCTCAGTTTGCGCCGGTCGCGCACCAGCGCCCGGTCGTTGTTGTACACCGTCACCGCCACGTCCGTCTGGTCCGAAAGCGTCGTCTCCAGCGCCGCGACGGCGTCGGCGGGCGCGGGCGCCGCCGCCGGGGCGGGGTCCTGCGCGACAGCAAACAGCGGAAGGCACATCACCGCAACCAGCATCCAAATCGGTTTCATGGGGGCATCCTCCTGTGGTTGGTCGGCCCGTTCTCCCCTCAAGTGTACCCTCCACCGCGGAGGATTTCACCTGCGGGACACTCGGTTGGACCCCAAAGGCCGTGCCGGGTTCGGAAAATGCATTCACCACAGAAAACACTGAGAACACGGAAAGGGGCGGGTCAGGAGGAAAAATGGGCGCGGACGGTGTCCAAGTCGCGGCGGATGGCGGCTTTGAGGTCCTCGAGGGAGGAGAAGCGCTGCTCGGGGCGGAGGCGGCGGTGGAAGATGATCTCGATGGTCTTGCCGATGAGGTCGCCGGTGAAGCCGAGGAGGTGGGTCTCGACGAGGGCGTCCTCGTTGCGCACGGTGGGGGCGATGCCGATGTTGACCGCCGAGGGCCAGGTGTGGCCGTCCACGAGGGTCTCGGCGATGTAGACGCCGTGGGCGGGGACGGCGAGGTTGCCGGGGGCGAGGTTGGCGGTGGGAAAGCCGAGGGTGCGGCCGATGCCGCGCCCGGCGACCACCGGCCCCTCCAGGGCGTAGGGCCTGCCGAGGCACCGGGCAGCGTCCTCGACCGCGCCCTGGAGGACCCGCTCGCGGATGAGGGTGCTGCTGACGCATTCGCCGTCGAGGACCAGGGCGTCCACCCGCGCGACCTCCAGACCGAAGGTATCGGCGTGCTCGCGGAGGTACTCGAAGGACCCGGCGGCGGCGCGGCCGAAACGGAAGTCATGCCCAACGAGGAGCAGGCGCGCGCCGCACTGCCGGACCACGACGTCGCGGACGAAGGCCTCGCGGTCCATCGCGGCGGTATCGCGCGTGAAGGGCAGGGTGAAATGGGCGCCGACGCCCGCCGCGGCGAGGAGGCGGTTCTTCTGGGCGGCCGTGGTCAGGATGTTCGGCGCGCTGGCGGGGGCGAAGAGCTGGCGGGGGTGCGGGTCGAGGGTCATGACGGCGGGCACCAGCCCGCGGGCGTCCGCCGCGCGGACGAGGGTGTCGAGCAGCCGCCGGTGGCCGAGGTGGACGCCGTCGAAACTGCCGACGGTCAGGGCCGTGGGCCGCGGATGCGGCGGACAGGCCAGAATGTCGGCGACGGTGTCCACGGCCCTCCCCCCCTACGGTTCCGGCGTGAACACGCGGCGGGGGCGGACCACCACCCCGCTGTCCGTGGCCATAAGCGTCCCGAGCGCGAGCAGCCGGCCGTCCTCGGACTTGATCTGGACCAGCCCGTCGGGCATGTCCTCCGGCGCGGGCCGGACCGAGGTCGCAATGGCGGCGCCGGTGAGGATCATGGCGGCGCGGGCGCGGTCCACGCGG
>JAKPUV010000024.1 GCA_029554925.1 Candidatus Hydrogenedentota bacterium
GAGCCCCTGTATGTGGCCGTGGCGGCGTATTCCCCCGATTTCGACTTCCTGCTGCGGAAGGTGTCGCCGCTCTTCGCCCACGGGGTGTGGACCCACACCGCGGTGGGGATGACGGCGGTGGCCCTCACCCTGTCCGCCGTCACCTGGGCGGTGCTCGCGCTGGTGTATCGCCCGTCGCCCATCGCGTTCTGGAGGCTGTGCGCGCTGGCGCTGCTCGGCGGCGCGACCCATCTGGCCCTCGACGCGTTCACCTACTACGAGTCCGCCGCCGACGCGACCCACCACATGTATTTCTGGCCGGTGTGGAACTTCCCGTGGCACATCAACACGATGTTTCCCGGGGCGTCGTACTCCCTGCGGGTGGCGGCGGAGGTCGTGCACTCCGTCGCGGTGGCCGGCGTGATCCTGTTCCAGTGGGCGGCGCGCGGGCGGAACCCGCTGCGCGCGCTCGACCCCCGGGGGTGGTTCCGCTAGAAGAACCCCTCGCGGCGGGTGGTGGATCCGGGCCGTCTCTTGCGGTCGTAGGTGTCGTAGGTCTCGACGAATTCCTGCTCCGTGGCGTTGAAGGCCTCGATCACCGCCGGGTCGAAATCCTTTCCCGCGCCCTCGCGCAGGGTGCGCGCCGTGTCCTCGTGGGGCAGGGCGGGCTTGTACGGGCGCTTCGAGCGCAGGGCGTCGTAGACGTCGGCGACGGCCATGATCCGGGCGCTCAGGGGGATGTCCTCCCCCTTGAGGCCGTCGGGGTAGCCGTTTCCGCTCCAGCGCTCGTGGTGGGAGCGCGCGATGGCGATGCCCATGTTGATGAAGGAGTTGCGCGGGTAGCGGCGGTGGGCCGCCTGGAGGGTCCGCGCGCCGATGGCGGTGTGGCCCTTGATCATTTCAAACTCCGGGGGGGTGAGCCGCTCCGGCTTGAGCAGGATGCGGTCCGGGATGCCCACCTTTCCCACGTCGTGGAGGACCGAGGCGTTGTAGATGTCGGAGACGTAGGCCTCGTCGATGCTGTTTCCGTAGCGGGGGGTTTTCCGCAGGCGCTCGCAGAGGATCTTGCAGAAGGTCCGCGTGCGCTCAATGTGGTAGCCCGTCTCGTCGTCCCGGGACTCGGCGAGCTTTGACAGGGCGGTGATGGTGGCGAGCTGGGACTCGGAGATTTCGCGCACCTTCTCCTCGACCAGCTTTTCGAGGCCGGCCCGGTGCCCCTCGATTTCGCGCAGCGCCCTGCGCAGGAGGAGGTGCGTCTTGACGCGGGCGTTCACCTCCTCGAACTGGAAGGGCTTGGTCACATAGTCCATTCCGCCGACCTCGAAGGCCTTCACCTTGTTTTTCACGTCGGTGAGGGCGCTGAGGAACAGGACGGGCACGTCGCACAGCGCCTCGCTGGCCCGCATGCGGCGGCACACCTCGTAGCCGTCCATGTCGGGCATGAGAATGTCGAGCATGACCAGGTCGGGGACATTCTTCTCGGCGGCCCTGAGCATCATGGCGCCGGAGGGGAACATGCGGACGTCGTATCCCTCGCCCTCGAGCATGCTCTCCAGCAGTTTGAGGTTTTCGGCGGTGTCGTCCACCACCATGATCGTCTGTTTTTCCGCGCGTTCAGGCATTCTGCACATCCTCCCGTTGTGTGAGTTCCAGTATCCTGCCGTATTCGTAGCGGGCGGCGAGCCCGCGCAGCACGCGCCCCGCCTCCCCGTCCAGGGTTTCAACCCGCAGGATCGCCTCGTGGATGCCCCGGGCGTTCCCCTCCTCCACAGAACGGCGCACCGCAGACAGCGCTTCGGCGGGGAGATGGGCGAAGAGCTCCGCCGTGGGCGGCGCCTCGGCCCTTTCCCGCGCCTCACCGGCGGGGATCTGGTCGTAGACATACTCCAGGCCGAGCAGCCGGCCCAGAAGCGCGAAGAGGGTCTCGGGCGCGAAGGGTTTGGCCAGGAAGCCGGTCGCGCCCGCGGCGAGGGCCTCCGCCTCCTGCTGTTGATTCGCGCTGGCGGTCACCGCCAGCACCGGAACGGAGGCCCCCGGTCCGCCGGTGGCCCGTATCTGGCGGATGGCGTCGAACCCGTTGACCTCCGGCATCTGCAGGTCCATGAGCACGGCGTCGGGGGCGTCCTGGGCAAAAAGCTCCACCGCCTCCCCGCCCCCCCCCGCCACAATCACCTCGAATCCGGCGGGGGCGAGGAGCTCGCGCATGAAGGCCAGGTTTTCCGGGCTGTCGTCCACCACCAGCACGCGCGGTCTGGCGGTGTTTCCGGCGATCCGGGCAACCTGTTGGGCCTCGGGGAGCGCGCCGTCCTGTCCGGGGGGCGCGTGGCGCAGGGACACCCAGAAGCGGAAGGTGCAGCCGAGTCCGGGCCGGTTGGCCGCGGTGAGCTCGCCGCCCAGCATGCGGACCAGCCGCCGGCTGATGGCAAGCCCCAGGCCGGTGCCCCCCGCCCGCCGCCCGGCGGCGCCCTGCTCGAACTCGGCGAAGATCGCGGTGAGCTCCTCGGGGGCGAGCCCGGGCCCCGTGTCCTCCACCTCAAAGAAGACCCGCGCGGGGTCCGCGTCGGGGCCCGCGCCGTCGCAGGTGGCGCGCAGGGTCACGCCGCCCTCGGCCGTGAACTTGACGGCGTTCGCGAGCAGGTTCATCAGCACCTGGCGCAGCCGGGCGTCGTCCCCGGAGACATGGTCGGGCACCCGGTCTTCCATCTTGAGGTGGAGCCAGAGGTTCTTGGCGGCGGCGCGGGGCTCGAACAGGGCGAACACGTCGCTGATCAGGCTGTGCAGGGAAAAGGGGGCCTCGTCAAGGCCGGTGAAGCCGGCCTCGAGTTTGGAGAAGTCGAGGATGTCGTTGATGAGCTTGAGCAGGTGCCTGCCGGAGTGTTCCATGGTGCGCAGGATGTCGCCCTGGCGGGGGGTGACGGCGGGGTCCTTCTGGAGGACGTAGGTGAACCCGATGATGGCGTTGAGGGGGGTTCGTATCTCATGGCTCATGTTGGCGAGGAAGACGGTCTTGGCCCGCGCGCTCTCCTCGGCCGCGGCCTGGGCGATCCGGGCGTTCTCCACCTGGATCTGGTCCGTGATGTCCTCCATCAGCAGGACGATGCTCGGGGAGCCGCCGGGCATGGTGTGCGGGATGGCGCTCATGCGCATCATGCGCATGCCCTGGGCGGTGAGCCGCTGCTCCTCCCAGGCGCGCGGCACCCCGTCGTCCAGCGCCTGCTCGGGACGGCATCCGGTGCACACGCCGCGCAGGGGCGGCAGGTGCAGGGTCTTGTAGCAGAGCGAGACCTCGCCGCTTCTCACCCCGGGGTACCAGGAGCGCAGGGTGGCGTTGGAGGCGAGCAGCTCCATGCCGGGGCCCAGGAGGGCCACGCCCACGGGCAGCGACTCGGTGAGCGCCCGGTAGCGCTCCTCGCTGACCCGCCGGGCGGCGGTCATCTCCGCGGCCAGGTCCTGGGCCTTGCGGCGGACCTTGTCCTCCTGGATGAAGACGAGCAGGATGAGCAGCGCGGTGAGCGCGCCCGCCAGCAGCACCACCCGGAGGGAGGAGCGGTCCACCCGCGACTCAAACAGGGGCGTGGTGGAGAGGGCGATGGTCCAGGGCCTTCCGTAGACCTGGAGGGTGCGGGTCCGGGAGAAGAGGGCGGTGCGGGAGCGGCTCAAGCCGCTGCTGGCATAGATCAGGGTTTCCGGCGCGGTCGTCTCGCCGTCGTAGATCGCGTAGTCCACCAGCGCGGCGGCCTCCGGCGCCCGCCCCTCCATCAGGCCGCGCGAGGTGATGCCCACGTTGATGTAGCCCCGGATGGCCGCGGCGCGCGCCTCCGGGGTCCCCACGTCGTGCGCGGCGGCGAACACGGGCACGGACATGAAGACGCCCCGGACCGGCGGTGTCAGGCAGAGCGTGGTCAGGGGGGACACGCTGGCGTCGCCGGTTTCACGGGACGCGTCCAGGCAGGCCCCGCGCACGGGGTCCGAGGCCAGGTCATAGCCGAGGGCTTTGGCGTTCGCCTCGCGGGGCTCGATGAATTTCACGGGCGCGTAGTACCCGCGGGTCCCCTCGGGATAAATCCTGTAGTCCGTCCTGCCGCCCGCCTGGATGGCCGCGACAAAGGCGTCCACCTCATACGGGGCGATGTGGGGGCTGAAGGAAATGGCGGCGATCCACGGGAAGTTCTCCCGCACCCCCCGGAACTCGTAGTAGGTGCGCCACAGTTGCTCGTCCGTGGCGGCTTCCAGGCCCATCATGAGCCCCGCGAAGCCCTTTGCAAGGTAAGCGGTCTCGCGGATGCGCGTCGAGGTTTCCTGCACGAGCAGATCGGAGTATTCCCGGAAGCGCGCATCCTCCCGCCCCAGGTGCGCCCGCTGCAGATAGTGCCAGCCGACCACAAAGGTGCCGCCCACGACAACGCACAGGACATAGGGCACCACCGCCCAAATCCGACCCGCCATCCACTCCGTTCTGTCGCCGTGCAAACCCATCTCGGCGCCCCCAACCGGGAATTTCCCGGTGGCAAGGTGCAAGGACACGTTTCAGGAAGTCCGCAGACGTCCCCGCCCAACCCGTCTCAACGTCATCTAGACCCTGAATGCAGGCCTCTTCGTATTTTCGCACATCGAAGGGGTGCTGTCAACACTTTTCTCCCCCAAGCAGGGTTCCCAAACGCTATTCTCGGACGAGCCAGATTTCGGCGACGCGGGAACGCTGGCGCCAGCCGAGGGTTTCCTCGCCGCTTGGGGCTTTCCAGGTGACCACCAGTTTGCGGTCCTTCACGGCGTCCTTGGGAACGCGGTACTCGCGGGTCTCGCCGATCCCCGTCTTTTCCCTGTCGGACGCCACGCGGGCGCCGTCCATCAGCAGGACCTCCTGTCCGTAGCCGCAGGTGCGCACGACGTAGTCGGCCCCCGGGTCGAGGCCCTCGTAGACGGCGGCCTCGGGCCAGTCCATGGTGACCTGCCACGACAGGCGCTGGCGGCATTTCCCGTTGTCCAGCCACCAGAAGAGGGGCTCGGGGCGCGCCTCCTCGGCGGGGTTGCCGAAGAAGACCTCGGCGCGCTGGATGCGGGGGGAGCGGGCGGTGTGGCCGATGTCGTCGTAGAAGCCGCCGGGGCCGGGGTTTTCCCAAAGGGCGATTTCCCGCAGCCGCGCGGCCTTCTCCTTTTCGGAGGACATCGCGGCGACCTTGGCGAACTCGTCCTCCAGCCACCAGCGGTTGTTGAGGGGAATGTCAAGGAAGTCGAGGGAGGCGCCGCGCTCGGCGCCGCTGGCGAAGTACTTCTCCACGCTGGACTGGAGGCCGATGGAGCGGTTAAGGTCGTCGTAGAGGCGCACGACGCGGTCGCGCAGCTCGGGCGCCACGGGCCGGGTCCCGGCGCGGCCGAGGATTTCCAGGGCGCGCTCCATGGCGCTGGCGGGGCCGGTCACCTCGGCGTCGAGGAGCGCGGCGTTGGCCTCCTTCTCCAGGGCCGTCTCGTTGAGCAGCCGCGCGCGGACATAGGCGTCGTAGTAGGCGCGCACAAGGCACATCTGCCAGCGCCAGTTGTCCGCCCGCTCGGGATGGGCGGCCTCCAGCTCCTGCCAGAGCCGCAGGGTGCCGTTGACCGCGCCGTTCGCCGCGAGGCTCCCGCGCCAGTTGTTCTCCAGCGCGAGGATGCCGTCCGCCGCGCGCTCCGTGTCGGCCGCGCCGAAATACACGCGGGCGTACTGCGTGAGGATGTCGCGCACCGGCGTGGCGGGGTCCCAGCCGAGGGCGCTCCAGACGGTCTTGTTCAGGTCGTCGTGGACGCCGTCGGAGTAGGTGAT
>JAKPUV010000054.1 GCA_029554925.1 Candidatus Hydrogenedentota bacterium
ATCCACAGCTGCACCAAGTACCTCGCCGGGCACAACGACATCCTCGCGGGGGCCGTGCTGGGGCGGCCGGAGCTGGTGGAGGAGATCCGCGCCCTGCACAAGGCCATGGGCGGCGTCATTGACCCGCACTGCTGCTACCTGCTCCTGCGCGGCCTCAAGACCTTCTCCGTGCGCATGGCCGCGCACAACGCCACCGGAATGGCCCTCGCCCGCTTTCTGGAGGGGCACCCCCAGGTTAGGCGCGTGTACTACCCCGGCCTGGAGAGCCACCCCCACCACGCCATCGCCACCGCCCAGATGACCGGGTTCGGCGGCGTGGTCACCTTTGACATCAAGGGCACGCTCGACATGGCGAAGCGCTTCCTGGACGGGCTGAAGCTCTGCTACATCGCCCCCAGCCTGGGCGGCGTGGAGACCCTGATCACCCACCCTGCCCTCGTCAGTTACTACAATTACACCCGCAAGGAGCGCTACGCCCTCGGCATCACGGACACGCTCATCCGCGTGGCCGTCGGCATCGAGGACGCCGACGACATCATCGCCGACATTGACGGCGCCCTGCGTCAAAGCGCGAAAAAGGCCTGAAACGGCCGGCACAGGAGACAACGACATGAAACACACGTGGATCGGCGCGCTGACCCTTCTGGCCGCAGCCGCCTCGGCGCAGTGCCCCGACCCCGGCGCCGAATGCCGCCGCATGACCATGGACGAGTACCGCAGCCGCATGCAGGCCGCCTGGATCGGCCAGATGGCCGGCGTCGGCTGGGGCGGCCCCACGGAGTTCAACTACAACGGCGTCATCGTTCCCGAGGACAAGATGCCCGCCTGGACGCCGGACCTCGTCAACCAGTTCGCCCAGGACGACATCTATGTCGAGATGACCTTCGTGCGCACCCTGGAGGAGCACGGCTGGGACGCCACGCCGAAGCAGGCGGGCATTGACTTCGCCAACAGCGGCTACGAGCTGTGGCACGCGAACAAGTACGGGCGGAAGAACCTGCGCGCGGGCATCGCCCCGCCCGACTCCGGCCACCCGAAGTTCAACAGCCACGCCGACGACATTGACTACCAGATAGAGGCCGACTTCGCCGGCATTCTGGCCCCCGGCATGCCGGGGCTGGTGCTGGAGCTGGGTGAAATATTCGGCCGCCTCATGAACTACGGCGACGGCCTCTACGGCGGCCTTTTCATCGGCGGCATGTACAGCGCCGCCTACTTCGAGAGGGACATCGCCAAAATCATCGAGGCAGGCCTCGCCTGCATCCCCGAGGGCAGCCAGTACCACGAGTGCGTCCGCGACGTTGTGCGCTGGCACGCCGAGCACCCGGACGACTGGGAGGCCGCCTGGAAGAAGCTGGACGCCAAGTACCAGCGCAACCCGGAATACCGAAAGGCCTCCTGCGGCACCGAGAACGGCTTCAACATTGACGCCAAGATGAACGGCGCCTGCATTGTCATGGGCCTGCTCTACGGCGCGGGCGACCCCGACCAGACCATCATCGTCTCCACCCGCTGCGGCCACGACTCCGACTGCAACCCCTCCAGCGCCGCGGGCGTCCTCTTCACGTCCCTCGGCATGGAGAACACCCCGAAGAAGTTCCACGAGGCCCTCAAACGCAACGTCAAGTTCAGCCACACGGCCTATGATTTCGACGGCCTCACGCGGGTTTGCGAGGACCTCGTCCGCCAGGCCGTGGTCCGCGCCGGGGGCTGCGTGGAAAAGGATGACGCCGGAAGAGAGGTTCTCGTGATCCCCGTCAAGGCCCCCGTGCCCGGCCCGCTGGAGCAGTGCTGGGCCCCCGGCCCCGTCGCCG
>JAKPUV010000092.1 GCA_029554925.1 Candidatus Hydrogenedentota bacterium
CCGCGGCGAGCACAAGGTGGCCATATCGCACGAGGGGCGCCTGCTGGCCCACGACGTGCGGCTGGTCACGGACCGCAAGAACCCGCGCGTGGACATTGACATTGTGGGGCGGGTGCCCCTGCGCTTCGCGGTGCGCGGGCGCGTGACGGACGCCGGCACGGGCCAGCCGATCCCCGACTTTGAGATTGCGGCGTGCAAGGACTGGCACCAGTCGCTGCAGCCCTACGTGCTGGACGAGTTCCGCGCGCAGTCGGACGCGGGGGGCGGGTTCACCGAACAGTTCCAGATCATGGACGAGTACACCCTGTACGCCCGCGCGCACGGCTACGCCCCCCTGGGCGTGCCGTTCAGCCTGACCGACACCTGGAGCGCCGACACGGTGCTGGAGTTCCCGCTGTTGCGCTCGGCGGTCATCAAGGGAAAGGTTTACGGGGCCAACGAGCTGACCGTGTCCGGCGTGCGCGTGATGCCGCGCCAGGGCACGCCCGAGGGCACTGTCCGCGGGAAACTCCAGTACGCGAGCACGGACAACCGGGGCGAGTTCTCCCTGTACAGCCTGCCCATCGGGCCGAACTGGTTCCTGTTCGACCACCGCGAATACGGCACCGGCCGCGCGGTCATCGTGACGGAGCCCGGCAAGGTGACGGAGGTCAAGATACAGCTTCCGCGCAAGGGGTCGATCACGGGCGACGCGGTGAAGGACGGCCTTCCCGCCAGGTTCTCCGAGTTCCGCGTGACCAGCGGGTCCACGGTGGGCAGCCGGGTGCTTGAGCCCGAATATCCGACGCCCGGACAGTACGAGCTTTCCAAACTGCCCCCCGGCCAGGTGTTCGTCGCGGCGCGGGTGGCCCCGTCCCCCTCGGATCCCTGGTTCGACCGCGTCTACGAGCAGAAGGGCGTGGTGGACCTTTCCCAGGTCACGTGGATGGACTTCGTCTACGCTTCGGGCGCCTGCTCCGTCGGCGGCGCGATCTCCCATCAGGGCGGCGCGCCGCGCTCCGCCTTTGTGGAGGTTACCCTGTTCCGCGGCGAGAACGCCGTCGAGCGGCTGCTGATCGAGGCCTCCGGTTCGGGCACCTATGCGTGCCCGGGGATTCCGGCGGGCAAGGGCGAGGTGACGCTCTTCGCCTCGACCAAGAGCATCAGCCGGAAGGACTTTCCCGCGGCCCGCGGCGGCATGGAGCGCAAGACGGTGCCCTTCGAGGTGCTGGAGGGCCAGCAGGCGGTC
>JAKPUV010000105.1 GCA_029554925.1 Candidatus Hydrogenedentota bacterium
GCGCGGCCTTTCCTATGCCCGCGTCCGCCGCGGGCTGCTTCAGCTCGGGCGCATGGAGGAGTCCCCCAAGAACTGGCGGCCCACCTGCCTCGTCTTCTCCGGACGGCCCGAATCGCGCGAGACGCTGGTGGACTACGCCGCGTGGTTTGAAGCCGACAAGGGCATCGTCCTGCTTGCCGAGGTGCTGGTGGGGGACATGGACGAGCTCGCGCCGGAGCGCCTGCTGGAGCTGGACCGGCTGAACCAGGGCTTCGCCGGGCGTAACCGGGCCGTGTTTCCCATTGTGCTGGTGGCGAAGCAGCTCGACCTCGGCATCCGCAGCATTCTCCAGACCGCCGGCATGGGGCCAGTGCGGCCCAATCTCGCCATGTTCGCCTGGACCTCCACCGACCAGCGCGCCCGCGCCCTGGCCGGGCACATCCGCCGCGCGTACAGCTTCGGCATGAGCGTTCTTGTCCTGCACGAGGGCGCGCGTCCGCCGCGTTCCGGCACCCGCCAGATTGACGTGTGGTGGCGCGGCCAGGCCAACGGCAACCTCATGGCGCTGCTCGGCCACCTCCTTTCGCAGAACTGGGAATGGCGCGGCGCGCGCCTGCGCCTCCTGCGCCACGTCCGCGAAGAGGGCGAGAGTGCCGCGGCGCTCGCCGGCCTGGAAGAGCTCCTCGGGGCCGCCCGGGTGGCCGCCGAACCTGTCATCGTGGCCAGCGACAGGCCCTTCAGCGAGGTGCTGCACGAAGTCTCAGGCGACGCCGACTGCGTCTTCCTCGGCCTCAATCTTCCCCCCCCGGGCGGGGAGACCGACTGGTACCACGCCTATGCCGGGGTCTTCCCCCACAACCCCACCGTGGTCCTCGCGCTCTCCAAAGGCGACGCCGACATCACCGCCTGACACGCCTTGTCCCGCAGGGGGCGGTTGGGCTATTCTGCGGGGGTGTTTTCGCAGTGGCCGCCCCTCTTTGGACGGGGAGGGGCCAAAGCAGGAGGTTTTGTCATGCTGAGGAAATCCCTCATCCTT
>JAKPUV010000107.1 GCA_029554925.1 Candidatus Hydrogenedentota bacterium
GCGCGGCCTTTCCTATGCCCGCGTCCGCCGCGGGCTGCTTCAGCTCGGGCGCATGGAGGAGTCCCCCAAGAACTGGCGGCCCACCTGCCTCGTCTTCTCCGGACGGCCCGAATCGCGCGAGACGCTGGTGGACTACGCCGCCTGGTTCGAGGCGGACAAGGGCATTGTCCTGCTCGCCGAGGTGCTGGTGGGCTCCATGGACGACAGGGCGCCCGAGCGCCTGCTGGAACTGGACCGGCTGAACCAGGGCTTCTCCGGGCGCAACCGGGCCGTGTTCCCTGTCGTGCTGGTGGCCGAACAGCTCGACCAGGGCATCCGGAGCATCCTCCAGACCGCGGGCATGGGTCCCGTGCGGCCCAACCTCGCCATGTTTGCCTGGACCTCCACCGACCAGCGCGCCCCGGCCCTCGCGGGGCACATCCGCCGCGCCTACAGCTTCGGCATGAGCGTCTTGGTTCTCCACGAGGGCGCGCGCCCCCCCCGGAGCGGCACGCGCCGGATTGACGTCTGGTGGCGCGGCCAGGCCAACGGGAACCTCATGGCGCTGCTCGGCCACCTCCTCACGCAGAACTGGGAGTGGCGCGGCGCGCGCCTGCGGCTTCTACGCCACGTCCGCGACGAAAACGACCGCGCCGCGGCGTTCGCCGGGTTGACCGACCTTCTTGGCGCCGCCCGGGTGTCCGCGGAGCCGGTGGTCGTTTCCAGCGAAAAACCGTTTGGGGAGGTCCTGCACGAGGTCTCCAACGACACTGACTGCGTTTTCCTCGGGCTGAACCTTCCAAACCCCGGCGCCGAGACCGACTGGTACCACGCCTACTCCTCCCTCTTTCCCGCCGCCCCCACCGTGGTCCTTGCGCTTTCCAAGGGCGACGCTGACATCACCGCCTGACACGCCTTGTCCCGCAGGGGGCGGTTGGGCTATTCTGCGGGGGTGTTTTCGCAGTGGCCGCCCCTCTTTGGACGGGGAGGGGCCAAAGCAGGAGGTTTTGTCATGCTGAGGAAATCCCTCATCCTT
>JAKPUV010000118.1 GCA_029554925.1 Candidatus Hydrogenedentota bacterium
ATGTACTCGCGCGTGACGTCCGTGAAGAGGGTGGGCATCATGGCCGTGCGGTACAGGGCCGTGTGAAAGATGCGCTGCTGGGTCTCCGTGCCGCCCTTCACCCGGATGCGGCCCAAATAGACCTCCCAGGCATCCCGCGCGCCCTTCACGAGGTCGGAAAACGGCCTGGACGGCGGCGCCTCGGCGTCGAGGTTGGCGCGGGCGTTGGCAATGCTCACATAGGAGATGCCAACCCGCAGCTCCACCTGCCGAACCGACGGCGGATACTGGAGGAGAATGCCCAGCTCGTCGCCCGCCGCCTGGACCGCCCCCATCTTGACCTGCTCCCCCGTGCGGGTGCCGTGGGCGGTGAAGGGGACACTGGACCGGGCGGCGAAGAAGACGTCCAGCCCGCCGTAGCGCCCCGAGAAGGAGCCGGAGAGCCGGCAGGACCCCTCGACCTCGCCCGTGCCGGGGAGAATGCTCACGGTGCCGTTCTGGCAGCGCCCTTTGCCGATGGAGCTGGTGACGTCCAGAAGCAGCACCGCCGCATCCGCGCCGGAAAAGGTGTAGCGGTGCGCCCCGCTGCGCGGGGTGGCGGTCAATTCCGCGAGCACGCCCTCGGCGGGCAGTTTCACCGCGTAGTATCCGGGGAAGCCCTTTTCGTCCCGGTGGGAAAACTTCGTCTTGCGGCCCGGGGCGGTCACCTTGCCCAGCCGGGAGGCCACGGTGGGGAAAACCCGGAAAACGCCGCCCTCCTGGGCGTCGGCGCCGACAAGCCGGGTGTGGCTGAACCCCGTAGTCCTGTTGTCGCCGTAGTAGTAGCCTGACCGGTTCAGCGCGGGCTGCTCCACCAGCATGGAAACCGTGTCCGGGCCGAGGCGCACCATGCCGAAGGGGGTCATGGCCGCGGGCGTGTTGTGCCCGCACATCCAGAAGACGTTGCCCGTGGCGCTGAAAACGTTCACTTTCGCGCCCAGCGCGCCGGGGAACTCATCGGTTGCCAGCGCCTGGGCCGGACGGACAATGTTGAGGTAGTGCAGCCGGAGCCCGCCGAGAAACAGAACGGGCAGCGCCACCGCGGCGAGGACCAGGAGAAGCAGAACCTTCAGGGCCTTCTTTGCGACACTCATCGGGAAACGCCTTCCATGATCCCCGCCGCAGGGCGCGGTGGATCAGTTGTCTTTCTTGGCGGGGATCACCAGTTCCAGCGTCAGGGTCTCGTTCAGGTTTGTGTGGCAGTTGGACACGCTGACCTGGAGCGTCTCCGTGCCCTTGGGGGCCTTCAGCATGACCGCCGTGCGCGGGGCAAGGATACTGTCCTTCCAGCCGGCGGCGGGGCAGGTCAGCGCGAAGGGGAGGTCGGTGGGGTTGCTCACGTGGAACACGCGGTTGCCGTCGCGGTCCACCGTGTGCGGCGGCATGACCGTCACGGACGCGCGGAACAGGGCCTCCAGATACTCCTTCTTCCCGGCGAGGCTGTTGCCGAACCAGGCCACCGTGCGCCCGGCGAACATGGCCTCCTTCAGCGCGTCCAAAGACCGCTCCTTGGCAAAAATCAGCGTCATGGGGCGCTGCACGCGGGTGAGGTCGTACTGCTGGCGGATGATGCCGTGCATGTCGCTGTTCGCCATGACCGCCAGATTGCGCTCCATGCACCAGCCCAAGACCACGGGATACCACTCGTCGCTGTTGAACACCTCGATGCCGTGGACCCAGCCCTTCTTCACCAGCGTCTCCGCCTCGTCGGTCCAGTTGGTCACGTCGGGCTGCTGGGCCTTCCAGCCGGGATGGTTCCACTGGAGAAACGCCCCCTGGTTGATCGCCTCCTCGACGGACTTCATGAAGTCCTCGTTCTCGATGGCCGCCTGATCCTTCACGAACAGGGCGTTATAGTGCCCCGGGGGCATGTCCTTCGTGATCTCGGCGCCCTTCACCAGCAGAATGTCATGCTGCACCGCCGCGGGAAAGGCGATCCGGTTCGACAGGTTGTCGTCCTCCTTCACCCCCTCCTTCCTCGGATGCTTCTCCAGATGGTCCGTGACCGAGATCGCGTCCAGCCCGTCCATCCACGCCTCCATCACCCGCACCTCCGGCCACACCACGCCGTCGGAGAACATGGTGTGCATGTGGAAGTCGCCCTTGAGCGTCTTCAACCCCAAAATGTCCGGAACCGCCAGCACCCGCCGCGCCCGCACCGACATGAGCTCGGGCACCGGCGTGTTGTTCACGTCCAGCGCGAAGGCGGGAACCGCCAGCAACACAAAGAGGGAAAGGATGAGGGATTTCCTCAGCATGACAAAACCTCCTGCTTTGGCCCCTCCCCGTCCAAAGAGGGGCGGCCACTGCGAAAACACCCCCGCAGAATAGCCCAACCGCCCCCTGCGGGACAAGGCGTGTCAGGCGGTGATGTC
>JAKPUV010000124.1 GCA_029554925.1 Candidatus Hydrogenedentota bacterium
TGGCAGGTGTTTCTCGTGGTGGTGGTGTTTGTGGCGTCGATCTTCCACGGGACCAACGTGCTGATCGCGCGCTACGCGGGCCGCGAGGACCGCGAAACCCTGAGCGAAGTCTTCCATTCCTCCCTCCTGTGCGCGGTGTTCGTGCTGTTCTTCGTGGTGGCGCCGCTGGGGTGGCTGGCCGCGCCCCGGCTGCTGGATTTTGTGGAGGCCGGGCCGTCGGTCCGGGTCCACGCGCTGCCCTACCTGCGCATTCTGTTCGCCTGCGGCGCGCCGCTGTTCCTCATGTTCATGCTGACGGGGGCGTTCAACGCCTCGGGCGACCCGACCACGCCGCTGAAGCTCGGCGTGCTGACCACGCTGCTCAACGTCGCCATCAGCATCGTGCTGATCACGGGGGCGGGGCCCTTCCCCGCGCTGGGCACGCTGGGGGCCGCGCTCGGCACCGTCACCGCGCCGGCGGTGTCGGTGGCCATCGGGTTCTGGCTGATCCACCGCCGGACCATGATCATCCAGCCGCCCCGGCGGCTGCGCCTGCTGCCCGACCCCGCCATCGTCGCCACGGTGGTGCGGATCGGGGTGCCCACGGGGGTGCAGGGCGTGCTGCTGAACATCGGCGGGGTCTTCCTCCTGCGCTACATCGGCATGCTGGAGAACGGCCCGGCGGCCCAGGCGGCCTACACCATCTGCTACGCCCAGCTCTTCTCCCTCGTCGCGTGGACCGCCTTCGGCCTGCGGTCCGCCTCGGGCACGCTGATGGGGCAGAACATCGGCGCGGGCGACCCCGACCGGGGCAAGGCCGCCGTGGGCGTCACCGCCGTCATCGGCGCGCTGTGGGCGGTGTTCGTGGGCGTGCTGTTCTGGACGGTGCCCGGCCCCCTGCTGGACCTGTTCAACGCGGTGGACGAGCCCCTGCGCGGCTACAGCCTGTCGCTGCTGCGCCACCTGAGTTTCGCGGGCGTCGCGCTGGCGGCCACGCTGGCCCTCACGGGCGGGCTGCAGGGCGCGGGCGAGACCCGGATCCCCATGGGGATCGCCTTCATGACGCAGATCGTCGTGCTCGTCGGCGCATGCCAGGCCCTGACCTGGGCGGGTCTCCTCACTCCGGGCGCCGTCTGGATGATCCTGGTCGCCACGCAGACCACCCGCCTCCTGCTCACCTGGGCCGTCTTCCGCACCGACCGCTGGACCCGTCTCCGCATCGAGCTGCCCGTCGCCGCCGAGCCCATCGAGTAGGGGGGATTCCGCGAGGCGGAGTGTGTAGAATGTCCCCGCACCGAACCGCCAAACGGAGAACGACCATGAACATCCGCGTCCTTTTCATCGCCGCCCTGCTGTCCGGAATGGCCGCCGCCGTGGACCCGCTCCCCTTCCGGCCGCCCGCTGTGCCGCTCGTGCCGGTGGACCCCTATTTCAGCATCTGGTCCCCGGCGGACCGGCTGAACGACGCGGACACCATGCACTGGACCGAAACGCCCCACCGCCTGGTCAGTGTGGTGACCGTGGACGGCAAGCCGTTCACCCTCATGGGGAAGGCCACGGACGCCGCGCCCGCCCTCCCGCAGACCGGCCTCTCGGTCCTGCCCTGCACGGTGACCTACTCCTTTGAGGGCGCGGGCGTCGCCGTGGACCTTATCTTCACCACGCCGCTGCTTCCGGAGGACCTGATGCTGCTGTCGCGCCCGGTCACTTACCTGGCCTGGCGGGCGCGTGCGGTGGACGGTAAAGAGCATGACATCCGTGTCCGGATGGAATGCGGCGCGGAGATCGCCGTGAACGCGCCGGGCACGGACCGGGTGGCCGCCGGGCGGGAGGATTTCGGCGGTGTGTCCGCCGTGAAGGTGGGAACCGTGGACCAGCCGGTGCTGGGGATGAAGGGGGACAATGTCCGGATCAACTGGGGATACCTGTATCTCGCCGCCGACGCCTCGCAGAACGTCACCCTGGACATCCTGGCGGAGAAACCGGACACCGGGGAGGGCCTGCGGGCCGACACCACCCGCCTGACCGCCGACCTGGCCCTCGGAAGGGTCAGCAGCAACGAGTGGCCTATTGGCTGGGTCATGCTCGCCTATGACGACGTGGACTCGGTCCAGTTCTTCCACGAAAACCTGAAGGCCTACTGGAAAAAGGACGGGGACGGCATCGGGGCGCTGCTGCGGAAATCCGCGGACGAATACGCCGCCCTGTGCGAGCGCTGCGGCCGGTTCGACAACGAGTTCATGAACGACCTCCACCAGGCGGGCGGGCCCAAGTACGCCCTGCTGGGCGCGCTGGCCTACCGGCAGTCCCTCGCGGCGAGCAAGGTGGTCGCCGACGCCCACGGCCAGCCCCTCTTCTTCTGCAAGGAGAACACCAGCAACGGGTGCATGGGCACCGTGGACGTCTTCTACCCGCAGGCGCCGCTGCCCCTGCTCTTCAGCCCCTCCCTCGCGCGGGCCATGCTGATCCCCGTGCTGGAGTACGCCAGCTCGCCGCGCTGGACCTGGCCGAACGCGCCGCATGACGTGGGCACCTGGCCCCTGGGCAACGGGCAGGTCTACGGCGGCGCGTCCAGCGACGGCGGCATGCCCGTGGAGGAGACGGGGAACATGCTGCTGCTGGTGGCGGCGGTGGCGCAGGGCGAGGGCGACGCCGGCTTCGCCATGAAATACTGGCCCACCCTCCTGAAATGGGCGGAGTACCTGAAGGCCAAGGGTTTCGACCCGGAGAACCAGCTCTGCACCGACGACTTCGCGGGGCACCTCGCGCGGAACGCCAACCTGTCGGTGAAATCCATCTGCGCGCTGGGCGCGTTCGGAAAACTCGCCGCCCTCAAGGGCGATGCGGCCCTCGGCGCGGAGTACACCGCCCTCGCGAAACAGTACGCCCTGGAGTGGATGAAGGTGGCCGACGACGGGGACCACTACCGCCTGGCCTTCGACCAGCCCGGCACCTGGAGCACGAAGTACAACCTCGTCTGGGACCGCATCCTGGAGATGAACCTCTTCCCGCCGGAGGTGGCCGCGAAGGAGACGGCCTTCTACCGCCGGAATCTGGACACCTACGGACTGCCCCTCGACGGGCGCGCCCACACGGCCCCCGGCGACCGCCAGGCCCTCTGGAGCAAGACGGACTGGGCCTTCTGGGCCGCCTGCCTCACGGAGAACCAGGAGGACTTTGACGCGATCACCGCTCCCGCCTACGCGTTCTTTGACGCCGCGGAGCGCCGCGTGGGCCTGACGGACCTCTACTTCACCGACAAACCGGACACGGCGCGCATGCACTCGCGCCCCGTCATCGGCGGCGTCTTCCTGAAAATGCTGTACGACAAGGAGACCTGGAAGAAGTGGGCGGACCGCGACCAGACCCGCGCCAACGGCCCCTGGGCCCCCCTGCCGCCGCCCCCGGTGGTGACAACGGTGGTGGCCCCGGAACAGACGGTCTGGCGGTACACCACGGATAAGCCCGCCGACGGCTGGAACAAGCCCACCTTCAAGGACGGGAAATGGAGGAAGGCCAACGGCGGTTTCGGCACAGCGGGCACGCCGGGGATCACTGTAAAGACCGAGTGGAACACCCCCGACATCTGGCTGCGCGGGGAGATCACGATTCCCAAGGGCGACTATGAGAGCCTGCAACTCAGCCTTTTCCACGACGAGGAGGCGGAGGTATACATTGACGGCATGCGCGCGCTGCGGGTGAAGGGCTACAACGTGGAGTACGAGCCGACCTCCCTCTCCGGCCCCGTCACCCTCGGCCCGGGAAAGCACTTCTTCGCCGTGCACTGCCGCAACACCACCGGCGGGCAGGGTATAGACCTCGGCGTGGTGGATGTGCGGAAGGCGGAACGCTGACCCCATGCCGGAGGAACCCGCCCATTCCGCGCCGCCCCCGGAAAGCGTCGCCGCCCCCGCGCCGCGCACGCGCCGCCGGGTGCGGGTGTCACGGGTGCTCCTGCTGCTGCTCGCCGTCGTGGCCTGGGGCGTTGTGGAGGGGGGCGTCTGCCGGGTGCGCCGCCACGAGCTGGCGTTTCCCGACTATCCCGCCGGGGCCGCGCCGCTCCGGGCCGCCTTCCTGACGGACTTCCATCTGGACCGGCTGGCGTCGGCCCGGCGGCTGGGCCGCATTGTGGACCGTGTCAACGCGGAGGCCCCCGACATCATCTTCCTGGGCGGCGACTATGCGGACGCGAAGCTGGAGCGCCTGGACGACTGCTTGAGCGAACTCGCCCGGCTGAAGGCGCCCCTGGGTGTCTGGGCGGTGCTGGGCAACCACGACCATGTCCACGCCCCCGCGCGGGTGCTGTCGGCCCTGCGCGAGGCGGGCATCACCCCGCTGGAAAACGAGGGGTTCTGGCTGGACCTTGGCGGGGGCCGCATCCGGATCGGCGGCGTGGCGGATTTCTGGCACGGGCGGCCCGACTGGGAGGCCGCCGCGGGCACCGCGGGACCGGGGGACTTCTTCCTGCTCCTCGCACACAACCCCGACTACACGGAGACCCTGCCCCCGGGGGCGGTGGACCTGGTGCTGGCCGGGCACACCCACGACGGGCAGGCCACCGTGTTCGGCCTGTGGTCCCCGTTTATCGGCATCCCCTCCCGGCACGGGCAGAAATACCGCGCGGGGCTGGTGGACAATGGACGGACCACCGTGCTGGTGTCCGGCGGCGCGGGCGGGCTCATCGCGCCGATGCGCTACTTCGCGCCGCCGTCGGTGGAGGTGGTCACATTGCGCGCGGACGGTCAGTCCGGCAGGCCGTAGGTGTACCCGGCGCCGCTGGTGCCGTCGGTCTTGAGGGTGGCCCACAGGGTGACATATCCGCCTTGAAGCGCCGACGTGTCCACCTTCGTGGTGAGCGGCACGAAATTCCCCTCCGCCGTCTCGGGCGCGGTGTTGTAAATGATGGCCACGTCATACACGGCGCCCCGGGCGAACTTGGCGGGGAGCAGGACGGACCCGTCCGCGGGGACGGCGGCATCAAGCCGTTCGGGCCCCCAGTCCTCGGCGGATTCGGGCGTGACCAGAATGGACACCACCGGGTAGTCGCCGGGATTCGTGAAGAAGATTTGGAACGACGGGACCGCGCATCCCGTCACCGCGGCCAGCACCGCGACAAGACCCGCCGCCACTGCGGACCACAGGATGAAACGCTTCGCCATGACCTCCGCTCCTTTTGTTTTCGCCAAGAAAGAAGACGCGCGGACAGCCCGCACTTTCCGATGGTAGGGGACCGGGGGCGAAATGTCAAGCCCGCGCGGCCCGGTTGGGGTACAATGGCGGGAGCCGCGCCCGCTGCGGGCGGCGGCGCGTCGCGCAACCCCCGGAACCCGCAGATGCTTTCCTTTCTGAACCGCCACCGGCTCGCGATCGGGCTGACTGTGCTGGCGGCCGTCACGGCCTACGGTCTGCGCGCCTTCTTCCACGAGGACTGGCGGGGGGCGCTGGCGTTCTGGCAGGGCCGGCTGTGGGTGCTGGGCGCGGGGCTGGCTCTTCACGGCCTCGACCTCTCCATCGAGGGCTGCCTGTGGGCCGCCATGTTGGCGGTCTTCGGGGTGCGGCTGCCCGTCCGGCGCATTCCGGCGGTGTTCTTCTCCGGTTTCGCGGGGTCGCTCATGCCCGTCCAGCTCGGGCGGCTGATCCGCTGCGAGCAGATTTCCCGGATGGGGCTGGGGCGTTTTGGCGACGTGCTGCGCGCCGAGGTGATCCTCGGGGGGCTCGGCGCGCTGGGCGGGCTCGCCGTCATGGCGGGGGCGCTGGTGATGTCCCGGGTCCCCTGGGCCGGGGTGCCGCTGATGTTCCTCGCGCCGCCCGCGGCGCTGTGGCTGGCCTCCTGGGTCTGGTCCCTGCTGCCGCTTTCCGCGCGGGCCTTTCCGGGGGAAACCCTTCGGAAACCCGCCGTGCTGGCCGTCTCCTGCCTGACGCCCGTGGGATGGATTCTCAACAGCATGGTGTTACACCTTGTCATACGGGGCAGCGCGCCGCCTTACCCGTTGTGGCAGGTGATCTTCATGCCGCCCTCATACATGCTTCTCGGAACCGCCTCGGGCGTGCCCGGGGGCGTGGGCGTGGTGGAGACCCTGCTCGGGGCGACGCTGGTCCGGTGGATCAGCCTGCCGGACGCCCACGTCCTGCTTGCCGTGGCCGCGTTCCGGTTGATAACGTTCTGGGTGTGGGTGGGCGTGGGCTGGCTGGCGCTGCTGCGTGTGCTGCGGTGGCCTGCGGCCCCGGCGGCCGCCCCCGGAAAGGAGTCCTGACATGGCGGGAAGCCCGGTGCGTTCCATCCGGCGGTCGCTCACGGCGGCCGCGGCGCTGGGACGGGTGTTCCTGCTGCGCCGCCGGGTGCCGCTGTTTGTCTCGTGGAACGTCACGTTCCGGTGCAACCTGCACTGCAAATACTGCGGGGCGTGCGACGCGCCGAAGACCGAGATGGACTCCGCCGGCATCTGCCGGGGGCTCGATGACCTGTGGGCCCTGGGCGCGCGGTGGATCACCTTCGGCGGCGGCGAGCCGCTCCTGCGGGAGGACATCGGCGCCCTCGTGGACCACGCGAAGCGGCTGGGCTTCGAGGTGTTTCTCAGCACCAACGGCTGGTTCGTCAAGCGCCGGGCGGACGTGGTGCGGCGGGTGGACCATGTGAACCTGAGCTTGGACGGCGGCCGCGAGGCGCACGACGCCGTGCGCGGGCCGGGCGCCTTTGACAAGACGGTGGAGGGCGCGGCCTACTGCCTTTCCCAGGGTGTGCCGGTGTCCCTCCAGTGCACCCTGTCGGCGCTCAACCTGGACTCGGTGGACGAGGTGCTGGCGGTGGCGAAGTCCCTGGGCGTTTACGTCATGTTTCATCCGGCGACCGCGTGGCTCGACTCCTCGCGGAAGCCCAACCCCATCGCCCCGGAGCCGGAGGCGTACCGGCAGGCGGTTGACCGGGTGGCGGCGGCCAAGCGGGCCGGCGCGCCGGTGGCCAATTCGCTTGAGGGCCTGGGGCACCTGCGCCACTGGCCCGACACCACGCCCATCTGGTGCGGAGCGGGCCGGATCATGGCGGTGGTCGAGCCGGACGGACGGCTCTTCGCGTGCCACCAGTGCGAGTTTGACGGCGCGCCCCCGGAGGACGGGCCGGTGCCGCCGCTCCGTGAGCAGTTCACGGCGCTGTCGCCGCTTGCGGGCTGCGGGCAGTGCTGGTGCGGCCCCGTGGTGGACCTGGCGATGATCTTTTCGATGAAGCCCCGCGCGCTGTCGGCCGCGGTGCGGAGGATTTTCGAGTAATGCTCATTCTCGGCCTCAGCGAGGACCTCTTCGACGCGGGCGCGTCGCTCACGGACGGCGAAAGGGTCCTGTTCGCCGCCAACGAGGAGCGCTACACGCGCCGGAAGAACGAGGGCGGGTTTCCCCGCCGCTCGCTCGAGGCCGCCCTGCGAGAAACGGGCGCCACGCTGGCCGACGTGGACCGGGTCTGCGTGTCCGGCCTCATGACCCCGCCGCTCCCCGTGCGCCTGTTCCCGAAGCTGCACGACTGGATCTACGCGGTCAAGCGCGACAAGCGGGACACCCTCCTGCGCCGCGCCATGGACGGCGTCACGTTCCTCACCCCGCTGTCGCACACCGCGCCCGACGCCGCGTCGCGCGGCTGGGTGCGCCGGATGCTGCCCGCCGTGATGCGGCGGCGGCTGCCGGGGCTGCGGCCGGGGGTGCCGGTGGAGATGGTGGACCACCACGAGGGCCACGCCGCGGGCGCGGGCTTCCTCTCGGGGTATGACCGCGCGCTGTGCGTCACGGCGGACGGCATGGGCGACGGCCTGTCGTTGACCGTGTCGCGCTTTGACGCGGAGACGGGCGTGGAGCGCCTGTGGGCCGTGCCGTCGCGGGACTCCTTCGGCCTCTTCTTCGAGGCGCTGACCGAGGCCTTCGGGTTTGTGCCCTGCCGCGACGAGGGCAAGCTGACGGGGCTGGCCGCGCTGGGCGACCCCGCGCGGGTGCGCGAGCCGGAGCTGTTCCGCATGGACGGCGAAAGCATCGTCTACACGGGCCCCCACGGCCGCCAGGGCGTGGTCTGGGCAAAGGACACGCTCCTGAGGAAATACCCCCGCGAGGACGTGGCCGCCTGGGCGCAGGACATTCTGGAGAAGACCGTGCTCGACGTGGCGCGCCGCTGGGTGGACCGCACCGGCCTGACGCGCCTCGCCGTGGCGGGCGGCGTCTTCGCCAACGTGAAGCTGAACCAGCGCCTCCACGAGCTGGACGGCGTCGAGACGGTGTTCGTCTACCCCAACATGGGCGACGGTGGGCTCTCGCTGGGCGCCATCGCCGCTCGCGGCGGACTGAAGCCGCAGCGCGTCCGCGACGTCTTTTTCGGCGACGGATACCCCGACGCGCGCCTGGAGCAGGCCCTGCGCGGCGCGGGGCTTTCCTATGAGCGGCGGGACGACATCGGGGGCGCCGTGGCGGAGCGCCTGGCGGAGGGCGCGCTGGTGGCGCGCTTCGACGGGCGCATGGAGTGGGGGCCGCGCGCCCTGGGCAACCGCAGCATCCTCGCCCCGGCCTGCGACGCGAAGGTGCCGGACCGGCTGAACACGCTGCTCCGGCGCAGCGATTTCATGCCCTTCGCCCCGGCCCTGCCCGAGGAGGACGCGGACCTCTATGTGGCGCGGGGGGGCGCCGCGCGCCACGCGGCGGAGTTCATGACCGTGTGCTTCAACTGCACGCCCCTGATGGCGGAGCGGTACCCGTCGGTGGTCCATGTGGACGGCACGGCGCGGTCGCAGTTTGTGCGCGCCGACGCCAACCCCGGCTTCCACCGGATCCTCGCGCGCTACCGCGAGCTCACCGGCGGCGGCGTGGTCCTGAACACGAGCTTCAACATGCACGAGGAGCCCATCGTGCGCACGCCGGAGGAGGGCGCCGACACCTTCGTCCGCGCGGGGCTGGACTGGTTCGCGATGGGCCCGTTCCTCGCGCGGCGGAAAACCTGAGGAGGGCGGTCCGATGAAGGGTATCGTGCTGGCGGGCGGCGCGGGCACGCGCCTGCACCCCCTGACCGTGGCGGTCAGCAAGCAGCTGCTGCCGGTCTACGACAAGCCGATGGTCTACTACCCCCTGAGCGTCCTCATGCTCGCGGGCATCCGCGACATCCTGCTCATCTCCACGCCCCACGACCTGCCCCTCTTCGAGCGGCTCCTGGGCGACGGCTCCCAGTGGGGCGTGTCCATCTCCTATGCGGCCCAGCCGAAACCCGAGGGCCTCGCGCAGGCCTTCGTCATCGGCGCGGACTTCATCGGCGGCGGGCCCTCCTGCCTCGTCCTCGGCGACAACATCCTCTACGGCCACGGCGTCGGCGGGGCGCTCAAGGACGCCGCCGCCCTCACCGACGGCGCGCTCATCTTCGCCTACTACGTCAGCGAGCCGGAGCGCTACGGCGTCGTCGAGTTCGACGCCGCCGGCCGCGCCGTCAGCCTGGAGGAGAAGCCCGAAAAGCCGAAGAGCCCCTACGCCGTGCCCGGCCTCTACTTCTACGGCCCCGGCGTGGCGGAGCGCGCCCGCGCCCTGCGCCCCGGCCCCCGCGGCGAGCTGGAGATCACCGACCTTAACCGCCTCTACCTCGACGAGGGGCGGCTCCAGGTGCGCGTCCTCGGGCGCGGCGTCGCCTGGCTCGACACCGGCACCAACCGCAGCCTCATGGAGGCCGGCCAGTTCGTCCAGGTCAT